>CAIYFP010000447.1 GCA_903925515.1 uncultured Verrucomicrobiota bacterium | reverse complement strand
CCATGAGCAAGCCTTCCATGACCGTGTCGGCATTGATGCCGGGCGACGTTGCCGTGGGTGATGGCCGGAAGGCATTGCTGGCGGAGATCGACGCCTCGTGCCGGTTGCCGGTGTTGTTCTTTGTGTGCAGCGGTCTGGCATGGTTGCTGGCGGGCACGCTCCTTGCGTTGATTTCGAGCATCAAGCTGCACAGTCCCGGCTTCCTTGCGTCGTGGGAGTTCCTGACGTTCGGGAGGGTGAGGCCGGCGCACCTGAACGCGGTGATTTATGGGTGGGCCTCGCAGACGGGGATTGGGGTGACGCTATGGCTGATGTGCCGTCTTTGCCGGGTTCCCTTCGTGGCGCCGGGATTGACGACGGTGGCGGCGGTGTTTTGGAACATTGGGTTGACGGTGGGGATCGTCGGGATCCTTGCGGGGGACTCGACCTCGATCGAATGGCTTGAGATGCCGAGGTATGCGACGCCGATCTTGTTCGTGAGCTACGCGTTGGTCGCGGTCTGGTCCGTGATCACGTTCCGGTTGCGCACCGAGAGGCACCTGTACGTGTCGCAATGGTATTTGCTCGCGGCGCTGCTTTGGTTCCCTTGGTTGTACGCGACGGCCCAGATCATGTTGTTGATCGAGCCGGTGCGGGGGACGGTGCAGGCTGCCGTGAACTGGTGGTTTGCGCACAACGTGCTGGGCTTGTGGTTCACGCCCATCGGCCTTGGGGCGATTTACTACTTCATCCCGAAGGTCATCGGGCGGCCGATTCACTCGTACTACCTGAGCGTGCTTGGGTTTTGGTCGCTGGCGTTCTTCTACAACTGGAACGGTCTGCATCACCTGATCGGTGGGCCGCTGCCGGCGTGGATGATCACGGTTTCGATCGTGGCGAGCGTGATGATGCTGGTGCCGGTGACGGTGGTGGCGATCAACCATCATTTCACGATGTGGGGTCATTTCTCGAAGCTTTGGCATAGCCCGACGCTGAGGTTCGTGGTACTGGGGGCGGTTTGCTACACGCTGACGAGCTTGCAAGGGATCGCGAACTCGTTGCGGTCCTACAGCGAGGTGGTCCACTTCACGCATCACACGGTCGCGCATGCCCACCTTGGCGTGTATGGGTTCTTCACCATGGTGATGTTTGGCTCGCTGTACTACCTGCTGCCCCGGATTACATGCCGCGAGTGGCCATGCCTTGGGCTGGTCTCGGTCCACTTCTGGGCCTGCGCATTGGGGCTATTCCTCTATGTGGTGCCGCTGAGCGTGGGCGGGTTCCTCCAGGGGATGGCGATGAACGATGCGGCGGTGCCGTTCCTGAAGGTGGTGGAGGGCACGCTGCCATGGCTGAAGGCACGGACTTTGGCGGGATTGCTGCTGGCGCTTGGCCATGTGGCGTTTGTGGCGAACGTCGGGTGGATGTTGGCCCGGGTTTTTGGCCCGTACCGCAAGCCTGTGGTGGCGTTGCTAACGGGCGAGGCGACGGTGGCCGTGGCTGGGAAATAACGCGATGAACTACGGACCCCTGCTTTTCCTTGGAATCCTGTTCACGCTGGCGTCGAGCTGGGTTGGCCTTGTGTTGATGCCGCATCGGCAGCTTGGCGGGTTGACCGCGAACACCAGCACGAACGCGACCGGGGTGGTGGTGATGTATCCGCAGGCGCGCAGTGGCGAGGCGCAGCAGGGCGCGGAGTTGTATCGGTCGCTGGGCTGCGTGTATTGCCATAGCCAGCAGGTGAGGCCGGAGGGTTTTGGGGCCGACATCGCGCGGGGCTGGGGCAAGCGGCGGACGGTGAGCCGGGACTACATCTACGACAAGCCCGTGATGCTTGGCACGTCGAGGACGGGTCCGGACCTCACGAACATCGGGGAGCGCCAGCCGAGCGCGGACTGGCATCTGTCGCACCTCTACAACCCCCAGATCACGTCGAAAGGCAGCGTGATGCCCCCGTATCCTTTCTTGTTCGAGGTGCGGCCCGTGGGGGCAAGGGGGCCCTCTTCGGACGCCTTGAAGCTTTCGGGCGAGCATGCGCCTTTGGCTGGGCACGAGGTGGTTCCCACGGCGGCTGCGCGGCAACTGGTGGCCTATCTTCAAAGCCTCAAGACGAGCGTCGCGTTGCCTGAGGCCCCGTTGCCTTCCAAGGGCGAGGGCGAGGCCGGGGCTGATGCCAAGGCAACCGACACCACGGGTCCTGCCCCTGCAACCAAATGAGCGCTGACACGGATAGATCTCGGGCAACGGGGCCAGGTCTCGACTTGGGCGAGGCGACGGACGTGGTGGACTTGCATGCGGCGGTGCTGCGTGAGAAGGCGGAGCCGGTGGAGGGGCGCGAGCCCTTGAACCTCTGGCTGGTGGTGTTCATCGGGGGGTTGGTTTTCTGGGCGGGCAGTTACCTGACGCATTATTCGGGTGGGTTCCGTGCGGACGAGTTTTCCGAGACCCAGATCAACCCCGTGCCGCCGCCGGTGGCGGGCGGTGGCGGGGCGGAGGATCCCGTAACCAAGCAAGCGAGGGCCGGGGCGATTGTGTTCACGACCTATTGCCAGCCTTGCCATCAGGCTGATGGGAATGGATTGCCGAACCAATTCCCGCCGTTGGCGGGTTCGGAGTGGGTCTTGGCAGAGGGGCCGAATCGGATTGTGAGGATCGTGTTGAACGGTTTGTCGGGCCCGGTGAAGGTGAAGGGGGCGGACTACAACAACCAGATGAACGCCTTCAAGGACAGCTTGGACGACGGGCAGATTGCAGACGTGGTGACCTACATCCGGAATGCATGGGGGAACAAGGCGTCGGCGGTGACGACGGCCGAGGTGGCGGCCATTCGCAAGGAGACGGCAAGCAAGGTTGACGCCTATGCGGCTGCCGAACTGGAGAAGGTCCCGGTCTCGGGAGGTGGCGGTGCCTCGGCCGGTGCTGCGGCCCTGACTCCGGCGCAATTGAGGGAGGCCTTGCTTAAGCTGCCTCCGGCTGAGTTGAAGACGCTGGTGGAGGGCTTGCCCAAGTGAGGCTTGGGTTTTGACGGGACGGTGCCGGCGGAGGACTTGCCGGGGCCGCATCGCGAGGGGCATGCCCGAGGTGGCGTGGAGTGGGATCCCATGGCTTGGGAAGGCATTTGGGGTTCCTCGTGGGTCGATCGTTTCGGGAGGGCCCGTCGTTGGGTCCAATCCACAGGCGGATCCCAAGGCATGGCCCATGCTGGAGGCGCGTGGCCTCACGCGGCGGCAAGGATGTCGCACCTCCGAGCTACGGGGTCAGGCTGGAGACGGCATCCTGCCGCTGGCCAAAGCCGAGACGGCTCGGCCACGTTTGCCTTAGTTTTAGGTTGGCCATGTCCTGGATGGCAGCCACCAGAAACGTTGGGGAGCCGCATGGGTATCCGAGTCTTGCATGCCCGCTGCGGATGGCGACGCATGGGATTGAGGGATTGGTCTTCCGGGGTCCTTGGAAAACCCGTTTGACGTTTGGAATGGTTTGGAAAGCCTTGGGCGAGTTCCTCCATGGCTAATTCAAGAAACGATGCACCGGGCAAGGCGCTCTGGGAGAGCTTGCGCACGCAAGAGCCTCCGGACCTCTGCCAGGAGCCGAGGTCCGGGACGCTGGGCGTCCGGGAGGTCCGTGCACGGGTGGAGAAGGCGATGCCGGGCGACGGGTCCGGGCGGGCCTCGTTGGTGGCGGCGAGCCTCTTGTATCACGACCATCACAACGAGGCGCATGACATGGTGCAGGACATGACGGACCCGGACGGCTCGCTCGTGCATGCCTTGGTGCATCGGAGGGAGCCGGACTACTGGAACGCGAACTACTGGTATCGGCAGGTTGGAGATCACGAGTTGTATCGGTTGCTGGCGCGTCGATTGGGGTCGATGCGACCCGCGGGCGCGGCCGGTGCGGTGGCGGACCGGTTGGTGTTGTCGGGGACGTTGGACCCGATGGTGCTGGTGGCGGCGTGCGAGGACGCGGGCAGGAGGGGCGCGGCGGATCCGGTCGTGGATTTCCTGCGGAGGGTGCAGGAGGCGGAGTTTGAGTTGTTGATCGGGCTGTTGGCTGGGCGTGGGTGAGGCGTGTTGGGCTGGGTGCGTGGGAGGATTCAAGGGAGCCATGGACATCCGGGCCGTGATCGCGGCGGTGACGCCGGCGTACTTGCTGGTGGCCATTGGGGCATGGCTGAGGAAGGTGGAATGGCTGACGCATGAGGCGGACGAAAGCCTGCTGCGGGTGGTGGTGAACGTGATGACGCCCTGCCTGATTCTGGAGAACGTGATGGGCAACGAGTCGTTGAGGAGGCCCGGGAACGTGTTGCTTCCGCCGGTCATGGGGTTTCTTGGGGCGGCCTGGGGGGTGTGGTTGGCGGGGCGGGTTGTGCGGTGGTCGGGGGTCCGCACGGAGGCGGAGAGGCGGACGTTCGTGGCGACGGCCGGATTCCAAAACTACGGATATGCGGCCCTGCCCTTGGTGACGTTGTTGTTTCCGAGAGAGACGACGGGGGTCTTGTTTCTGCACAACCTCGGGGTGGACGTGGCCCTGTGGACGCTGGGGCTGGTGACGTTTGGGCATGCGAGCTGGAGGGAATGGAGGAAGCTGGCGAACCCGCCGTTGCTGGCGGTGGTGGCGGGGGTGGTTCTGAACCTTGCGGGTGTTCGTTTCCCGGGGTTTTTGGGTTCGGCGGTGCACATGCTTGGGGTGGGTTGCTTTCCGCTGGGGCTGGTGTTGATCGGTGCGACGCTTCTTGAGACGACGCCCCAACTCCGGACGGCGGGCGGATGGCGGGTGATGGGTGCCGCATGCGGGGCGCGGTGCGTCCTTGCGCCGGTGTTGATGGTGTTGGCGGCGCGCTGGTTGCCGGCGCCCGTGGAGCTGAAGCGGGTGCTGGTGGTGCAGGCGGCAATGCCGGCGGCGGTGTTTCCGATCGTGATGGCGAGGCATTACGGGGGTGACGTGCTGACCTCGGTGCGGGTGGTGATGGCGACTTCGGCCCTTGGGTTTGTGACGATCCCGTTCTGGGTGCGGCTGGGGTCGTGGGTTGTGGCGGGCGTGTCCGGCGTTCCCATGGGGGCGGGAGTTCCGTAGGTTGGCGGGGATGAATCCCGGAATGATGACGCGGCGTGCTTTCATGGGCGCGGGCATGGTGTGGCCCATGGCGTTGGGTGCAGGCGAGGCCTTCAAGCGATCGGGGCCACCCCGCATGCGGTTGTCGTTGGCGGCGTATTCGTTCGGGAGCGATTTCGCCCGGGGCAAGGACGGGGCGGAGCCGCGGATGGACATGTTTCGGTTCGTGGACTACTGCGGCGCGCACGGGTGCGAGGGTGCGGAGCTGACGAGCTACTATTTTCCGGACCCGCTGCCCGAGGAGTACCTCTCGAGGGTGCGAAGGCATGCGTTTCTTGCGGGGGTGACGGTGAGCGGGACGGCGGTGGGGAACACGTTCACGTTGCCGACGGGGCCGGGGCGGGAGCGGGAGATGGCGTCGGTGCGTGCATGGATTGGGCGTGCGTCGGTCCTTGGGGCGCCGCACATCCGGGTGTTCGCGGGCGAGGCGAAGGGTGCGTCGCTGTCGGAGGCGAAGCGCCGGACGATCGAGGCCTTGGAGGAGATGGGCGAGCTTGCGGGGCGTCACGGCATCTTCCTTGGCGTGGAGAACCATGGCGGGGTCGTGACGGAGGCGGCGGACCTGCTGGACATCGTGCGCTCGGTTCGCAGCCCGTGGGTGGGGATCAACCTCGACATTGGGAACTTCAACACGGCGGACCCGTACGGCGACCTTGCGCGATGCGCGCCGCATGCGGTCAACGTGCAGTACAAGGGCCTGATGCGGCCGCGCGGGTCGAAGGGGGCGGTGGCGACGGACCTGCCGCGTGTGGTGAAGCTGTTGCGGGACGCTGGGTATCAGGGCTGGTTCGTGCTCGAGTACGAGATGCCGGAGGACCCATGGAAGAGGGTGCCGTCGATGCTGGCGGAGATGGCGGCCGCGATTCGGGCGTGAACGGTCGTTGAATGAGGGGTGGGCCATGGGCAGTCTGGGGGCGCATGAATCCCCGTGGGCAAACGAATGGGTGGGGCGCGCGGTTGGCGGCGTGGATGGTGGCTGGGTGGCTTGTGCCGGGCGTGCATGGGGCTGGCGTCACGTCGGCGGGAGTTGGCGGCGCCATCGACTTCAACCGCGACATCCGCCCGATCCTGTCGGAGCACTGTTATACGTGCCATGGGCCCGACGAGGGAAAGCGAAAGGCGGGCCTGCGCCTCGACGTGAAGGAGGAGGCGTTCCGGGTCTTGAAGTCGGGGAAGGCGGCGGTGGTGGCCGGGGACGCGAAGGCCAGCTCGATCGTGGAGCGGGTGGAGACGAAGGACCCGGACGAGGTGATGCCGCCGCCGGAGGGGGGAAAGCCGTTGACGGCGGCGCAGGTGGCATTGATTCGGAGGTGGGTGGAGGGTGGGGCGGAGTGGACCGGGCACTGGGCGTTCACGGCGCCGAAGCGCCCGGCGTTGCCCGAGGTGAAGGATGCGCGATGGCCGCGCAACGAGCTGGACCGGTTCGTGTTGGCGCGGTTGGAGAAGGAGGGGTTGAAGCCCTCGCCGGAGGCGGACAAGGCGACGTGGGTCCGGCGCGTGACGATGGACCTGACGGGGTTGCCGCCGACGATCGAGGAGGTGGACGCGTTCCTGACGGACGGGTCGGCCGATGCCTATGGCAAGCTGGTGGACCGGTTGCTGGAGCGGCCGCAGTACGGGGAGCGGATGGCGGCGCACTGGCTAGACCTCGCGCGGTTCGCGGACACGAGCGGGTACCATTTTGACGGGGTTCGGTTCATGTGGCTGTGGCGGGACTGGGTGATCCGGTCGTTCAACACGAACCAGCCGTTCGACCAGTTCACGGTGGAGCAGCTTGCGGGCGACCTGCTTCCGAACGCGACGCAGTCGCAACGCGTCGCCACGGGGTTTGTCCGGAACAACATGACCAACGACGAGGGCGGGGCGGACCCCGACGAGTACCTGAACAAGTACGTGGTGGACCGTGTGAACACGCTGGGGGCCGTGTGGCTTGGGATGACGACGGGCTGCGCGGAGTGCCATGACCACAAGTACGACCCGCTCGCGATGAAGGAGTTCTACCGGCTGTACGCCTTCTTCCACAACGTGCCGGAGAAGGGGCTGGACCGGATCCGGAGCGACAATCCGCCGCCGCGGCTGCCGGTGCCCACGCCGGAGCAGGCGGTGAGGCTGGTCGAGGCGGAGTTCCGGTTGAAGGACGCGGAGAAGACGCTGGGCGACCGCCAGAACGAGCTGGGCGAGACGCAGGAGAAGTTCGAGCGGGAAACCAACGGGCGCCCGCCCGGGGAGCCGGCGCGCGACCGCGTGACGGGGCGAATTGGGTTCGACGATGACCTCCGGGCAGCCATGGGTGGCACGAACATCGTGGGGCAATGGAAGGGGACGAACGGGCTGGCGTTCGAGCAGGGCGTGGCGGGACGTGCGCTGGCCTTGGTTGGCGGAGGCGCGGCCGAGTGGTCCGGGCTGCCGCCGTGGCGCCGCACGAACGCGTTCTCGGCGGGCGTGTGGGTTCGGTGGAAGGGCAACGGGGCGGTCTGGAGCCGGATGGAGCCCGGGCCGGGGTTCAGGGGCGCGGATGTGTTCGTGTCGGACAACAAGGTGCAGGTGCACCTTGTGTCGGCATGGCCCGAGGACGCGTTGAAGGTGAAGACGAAGGAGGGGTTTTCCGCGGACCGTTGGCACCATCTGTTGGTGACCCATGACGGGTCCGGGAAGGCGTCGGGGCTGCGGGTCTGGGTGGACGGGCGACGGCGGGACGTGGACGTGGAGCGGGACGGCTTGAAGGGGGAGGTTGGCAACGAGCAGCCGCTCCGGGTGGGCTCGCGCGCGGGCGAGGCGTTCCTTGCGGGGCGCGTGGACAGGTGGGTCTGGTGGGACCGCGTGCTGGACGACGAGGAGGCGCGGCGTGAGGCGTTGCAGGGTTTCCTGCCGGTGATCGCCAAGACCGGGGGCCAGCGCACGGCGGAGGAGCAGGAGGACCTGCGGCGGTTTTATCGCGAGGTGTTTGCGATCGACCTGATTCGCGCGGAGGCGGCGCTGGCGAAGGCGCGCAAGGCGAAGGACGAGGCGTTCGGGGCGATTCCCACGACGTTGGTGATGGAGGAGATGGAGCAGCCGCGGGACACGTTCGTGCTGGTGCGCGGGGATTTCAGGAACCGGGGCGAGAGGGTGACGGCGGGGTTGCCGTCGTTCCTGCCGCCGATGCCGAAGGGCGAGGCGGCGAACCGGCTGGGGCTCGCCCGCTGGCTGGTGGACCCGTCGCATCCGTTGATGTCGCGGGTGACGGTGAACCGGATGTGGTCGTTGTTCCTTGGCGCCGGGCTGGTGAAGACGCTGAACGACTTTGGCTCGCAGGGGGATTGGCCGAGCCATCCTGAGTTGCTGGACTGGATGGCGGTGCAGTTCCGGGAAGGCGGGCCGGTGGGGAACGGGGCCCGCAAGGGCAAGCCGAGGGAGGTGCGCCCATGGGACGTCAAGGAGCTGGTGCGCATGATCGTGACGTCGGCGACGTACCGTCAGTCGGCGGCGACGACGGAGGCGTTGCTGGCGAGGGACCGGTACAACCGGCTGCTGGCGCGGGGGCCTCGCCTGCGGCTGGACGCGGAGTTCGTGCGGGACAACGCGCTGGCGGTGTCGGGCTTGCTGGACCCGAGGATTGGGGGGCCGTCGGTGAAGCCGTACCAGCCGCCAGGTATTTGGGACGGCACGGACTCGCGGTACGAGCAGGACAAGGGGGAGAAGCTATACCGGCGCGGGATGTACGTGTTCTGGAGGCGGTCGGCGCATTACCCGTCGTTTGCGACGTTCGACGCGCCGAACCGGGAGGTGTGCACGTTCCTGAGGCAGCGGACGCAGACGCCGTTGCAGTCGTTGGTGTTGATGAACGACCCGGTTTATGTGGAGGCGGCGCGGGCGTTGGCGGCGCGGGCATGGCGCGAGGCGCCGGACGACCCGGGGCGGAGGCTGCTGCGGGCGTTCCGGCACGTGCTGGGCCGGGTGCCGACGCCGGAGGAGCTTGGGGTGTTGCGCAAGACGTACACGACGGAGCTTGCGCGCTTCGAGAAGGACGTGGGCGCGGCGAAGGCCTTGCTGGGGGTGGGCGAGAGCCCGGTGCCCGACGGCATTCCCGCCCCCGGCCTCGCCGCGATGACGGCGGTGGCGAACGTGTTGCTGAACCTGAACGAGACGATCACCCGTTAACCCTTCCCGAGCATGAACCTGATTCCGGACGTCGAGAGGATCTTGTCGCGGCGCGCGTTCCTGACGCGCAGCACGACGGGGCTGGGGGCGGTGGCGTTGGCCACGTTGCTGAACCCCGAGGGAAGTGCGCGCGCGGCCGAGGGCAAGCGCGGGGGAATCCCCGGGGTGCTGGACACGCTGCATGTGGCGCCGAAGGCGAAGCGGGTGATCTACCTCTTCCAGTCGGGGGCGCCGTCGCACATCGACCTGTTTGACCCGAAGCCGAAGCTGGCGGAGTTGACGGGGACGGAGCTGCCGCCCTCGGTGCGGCGCGGGCAGCGGATCACGGGGATGACGGCGGGGCAGAAGCAACTGCTGTGCGTGGGGTCGCCGTTTGCGTTCAAGAGGTTTGGAAAGCACGGCGTCGAGCTGAGCGAGGTGATGTCGCACACGGGCGGGATCATGGACCATGCGGCGTTGGTGCGCTCGGTGTTCACGGAGCCGATCAACCATGACCCGGCGGTGACGTTTTTCGGGACGGGGCACCAGCAGCCGGGGCGTCCGACCATGGGTGCATGGATTGCGTACGGGCTTGGGAGCGAGAACGAGAACCTGCCTGCGTTCGTGGTGCTGACGAGCGGGGGCGGGGGCCAGCCGTTGCAGGCGCGGTATTGGGGAAATGGATTCCTGCCGGGCAACTACCAGGGGGTGCAGTTCCGGAACCAAGGGGACCCGGTCTTGTACGTGTCGGACCCGCCGGGCATGGATCGCGCGGCGAGGCGCCGGTTGATCGACGCGATGCAGGCGTTGAACCAGAGGCAACTGGGGCGGTTGGCAGACCCGGACATCGCGACGCACATCGACAACTACGAGCTGGCGTTCCGGATGCAGGCGAGCGTGCCGGAGTTGATGGACATTGCGAGGGAGCCGAGGGAGGTGCTGGAGATGTACGGGGCGTCGCCGGGCAAGCCGTCGTTCGCGAACAACTGCCTGCTGGCGCGGAGGCTTGCGGAGCGCGGGGTGCGGTTCATCCAGTTGTGCCACCGGGACTGGGACCATCACGGGGGCCTGCCGGACGGCATCAAGAATCAAGCGGGCCAGACGGACAAGCCGAGCGCGGCGTTGATCCGGGACCTTGCCCAGCGCGGCATGCTGGACGAGACGCTGGTGATCTGGGGCGGGGAGTTTGGCAGGACGGCGTACAGCCAAGGGGACATCTCGAAGACGAGCTTTGGGCGCGACCACCATCCGCGGTGCTACTCGATGTGGTTCGCCGGGGGCGGGATCAAGGCAGGGACGGTGATCGGGGAGACGGACGAGTTCGGGTACAACATCGTGAAGGACCCGGTGAGCGTGCACGACCTGCACGCGACGTGGCTGCACCTGCTGGGGATCGAGCACAAGAGGCTGACGTACCGGTTCGAGGGACGGGACTACCGGTTGACGGACATCCACGGGGAGTTGATCCCCGCGTTGATGGCGTGAGGGGGAGTCGGGGGGGCGGCGGCGGGCGGGATGCGTCGTTGCGGATCGGGGCATGGGCGGTAGCATGGGTGACACGATGAAACGGCGACTCGTCCTTGGGTGTTATGCGCTGGCGCTTGGCTTGTTCCTCTTCTCGGGCGCGAGCGTGATGCGCTTGATGGGCGGCGGGGAGAAGGACGACGCATACCAGCAGCTTGAGATGTTCGCGCGGGTCCTTGAGCGGGTGCGGCGGGACCATGTGGACGGGGAGAACCTTTCGTACCGGGAGCTGGTGCAAGGGGCGTTGAAGGGGATGCTCTCGACGCTGGACCCGCACAGCGAGTTCATGGAGGCGACGAAGTACGAGGACCTGAAGCAGGACACGGAGGGGACGTATGGCGGGGTGGGCTTGCAGGTGCAGGCCAAGGATGGCGCGTTGGTGGTGATTTCGCCGATGGAGGACACGCCGGCGTTCGAGGCGGGGATCCTGCCGCAGGACCGGATCATCAAGATCGACGGGAAGACGACGGAGCGGATGAACCAAGGGGATGCGGTGGTTTCGTTGAGAGGGGCGCCGGGGAGCGAGGTGGTGTTGACGGTGCAGCGCCCCGGGCAGACGGAGGCGCGGGACATCACGTTGAAGCGGGCGGACATCCGGGTGTACACGGCCAAGGACATCGACAACCGACGCGCGTTCCCGCTGGGGGAGGGGAAGGTGGGCTACGTGCGGCTGACGCAGTTTGCGGAGCGGACGGCGGAGGAGCTTGAGGAGTCGTTGAAGCTCCTGGAGTCGAGGGGCATGGAGGCGCTGGTGCTGGACCTGCGAGGAAACCCCGGTGGGTTGCTGGACCAAGCCGTGGCCGTTTGCGAGAAGTTCGTGGAGCGCAACCAGTTGATTGTTTCGACCGAGGGCCGGTCGGCCGCGAGCAACACGCGGCGCGTGGCGCTGTCGCGAGGGAAGGTTCGGCGTGTGCCGATGGCGATCTTGGTGAACGGGGGAAGCGCGAGTGCGGCGGAGATCGTGTCGGGTTGCTTGCAGGACCTGAAGCGGGCGGTGCTGGTGGGCGAGCAGACGTTCGGGAAGGGGTCCGTGCAAAGCATCCTGCCGATGTCGGACGGGTCGGCGTTGCGATTGACGACCGCGAAGTATTACACGCCGAGCCATCGCGTGATCCATGAGAAGGGGTTGGCGCCGGACATCGAGGTGCCCATGACCGAGGACGAGGAGGCTGCGGTGCAGCTGAGGCGGCTGCCGGGAGGCAAGGCGAACCTTGACGACGCCTTGAAGGGGTTCGAGGAGGGGCGTCGGGCGGCGATCCGGGAGCTGGTGGAGGGGGACCGGGACGTGCAGCTGGAGCGGGCGATGGACTTGCTGAAGGGCGTGAACCTTTTTGGGAAGAGGGCATCGGCGGAGGGACGGACGAACTCGCCGTCGAAGGTCCAGTGAGGCGTGGGGTGGGGCGGCAAGGCGATGGTGCTTGGGATTGAGAGCTCGTGCGACGAGACGGCGGCCGCCGTGGTGCGGGATGGCGTGGTTCTGTCGAGCGTGGTGGCCTCGCAGGTGCGATTGCATGCCGAGTATGGCGGGGTGGTGCCGGAGCTGGCGACGCGGGAGCATTTGCGGAACCTGGTGCCGGTGGTGAGGGAGGCCTTGGTGCTCGCCGGGGTGGTCGCGGGCGAGGTGGAGGTGGTGGTGGCAACGCGCGGGCCCGGGCTTCCGGCGGCGTTGGCTTCGGGGTATGCGGCGGCTCAGGGCTTTGCCATGGCGTTGGGTGTGCCGTTGATGGGGATTCACCACCATGAGGCGCACCTGTACTCGCCGTGGATCGAGGGGGAGCCGGGGCGTGCGGCGTGGGAGAAGCTGGTGCCGAACCTCTCGCTGATCGTGAGCGGGGGCCACACGATGCTGGTGAAGGTGGAGGGATTCGGACGTCACCGGGTGCTGGGAAGCACGCTGGACGACGCGGCGGGCGAGTGCTTCGACAAGGTGGCGAAGCTGCTGGGGCTTGGGTATCCGGGTGGTCCGGAGGTGGACCGGATGGCGGAGGAGGGGGCTGGCGGCGCGATGCTGTTCCCGAGGCCGATGCTGCATGAGCCCGGGGACGACTTCAGCTTCAGCGGGCTCAAGACTTCCGTGAGGACCTACCTTGGGCGGCACCCGGAGGTCAGGGAGGACATGGCACGGGCACGGGCGGTTTGCGCGGAGGTACGGGAGGCCGTCGTGGAGACCTTGGTGGGCAAGACGTTGCGGGCGGCGCGGCGGGAACGGGTGAGCTGTGTGACGGCGTCCGGGGGGGTGTCGTGCAACCGCGCGTTGCGCCGGGACCTTGCGGCGGGTTGCAGCCGTGCGGGGATGGAGTTCCGGGCGGCGCGTCCGGAGTACTGCACGGACAACGCGGCGATGGCGGCCTTGCTCGGGGAACGGCAATGGAGGGAAGGGTACAAGGCGGACGAGCCGGGGCTGGAGGTGTTGCCTGGTTGGGGATTGGATGCGCTGCGGGTTGGGTGGGAGCACAATTTTCGAGCAAATCGTTGAAGACATCCGGCAGGGGAACGGGATAGGGTTTCGCGCGTGGTTCCACCGGTTGGAGTAAATTCGACCGCCCGGGCCGTGCAAATCCCCCCCGTTCTGCGAATGAAAGCCTCACCGACCTCCAAGCGCTGCGGCCTCTTGGCCGGTGGCAACTGGATCATCGACCAGGTCAAGGTCATCGACACGTACCCGGGCCAGGAGCAACTGGCCAACATCAAGTCCCAGCACCAGGGGACCGGAGGGTCGCCGTACAACGTGCTGGTGAACCTTGCGAAGATGGGCGCTCCCTTCCCGCTCCATGCGGCAGGGTTGGTGGGCAAGGACGGGTTGGGCGCGCAAATCCTTGCGGACTGCGAGAAGCACAAGATCGAGACGCGTTTCCTGAAGGCGACGGCGGACGCCCCGACGTCCTACACGGACGTGATGACGGTGGCGGGGACGGGAAAGCGAACGTTTTTTCATCATCGGGGCGCGAACGCGTTGTGGGATGGCAAGGAACTCGACTTCACGAGGACGAAGGCGCGCTTCTTCCACATGGGGTACCTGCTGTTGCTGGACAAGATGGACACCCTGAACAAGGAGGGGGTGACGCAGGCGGCGAAGGTCTTGGCGGCGGCGCAGGCGGCGGGCTTGCGGACGTGCATCGACGTGGTGAGCGAGGCGAGCGACCGATTCAAGGCGGTGGTGACGCCGGCGTTGAAGCATTGCGACTACGCCATCATCAACGAGTACGAGGCCGGGATGGTGACCGGCTTCAAGATTCGCAAGGACGGCAAGCTCGACACCGTCTCGTTGCGGCATGCGGCCGGCGCCATCTTGCAGCACGGGGTCAAGGAACTGGTGATCATCCATTTTCCCGAGGGTGCGTTTGGACGGACGCGGGACGGGAAGGATTTCTGGCAACCTTCGCTGAAGATGCCGGACAAGGCGATCGCGGGGACGGCCGGGGCCGGGGATGCGTTTGCCGCCGGGGTGTTGTACGGGCTGCACGAGGGATGGGAAATCCAGGAGAGCCTGCTGACGGGCGTTTGCGCGGCGGCGGCATCCTTGACGGACCCCACGTGCACGGGGGGCATGAAGCCGTTGGCGGCGGTGCAGGCGCTCCGGAAAAAGTACGGGTTGCGTCCGCCGCTTGAGCCCAACGAGGACGATTTCTAGGCCGCGGCAAGCGCCGGATGGCGATGATCGCGAACACCATGCGGCGGCGTCCGTTCCTCCGCCTTGCGGGCGCGGCCGGGGCCGGGGTTGGGGCCATGGATTGGGCGCACGCGGAACCCGGTGGTGAACCGCATGGGTTGTACGTGGAGGGCTACGCGGGCCGCGCGAGCTTTCAGCGGGGCGACGAGGTGACGCTTCATGTTTCGTCCTCGGCATCGAGTTGCGCGGTGGAGATCGCGCGTCACGGGGTGCGGCGCGAGGTGGTTTGGACGGGGGAAGCCAGCAAGCTGGGTGAGCAGCCGGTGCCGGAGGATGCCTCGTCCCACGGGTGTCGGTGGCCCGTGGCCTGCACGGTGCCGGTGGGGCCCGCATGGCGAAGCGGATACTATCACGTGACGTTCCGGGTCCGTGATGGCGGTGGGCGGTACGTGAGGCGAGGGGGGCGTTCTGCGGAGTCCTCGTGTTTCTTCGTGGTTCGGCCCCGCGAGGGCGAGGGCGGCAAGGTCCTCCTGCCGTTCGCGACGCACACGTACAACGCCTACAACAACTGGGGAGGCTTCAGCCTGTACGCCTACAACGGTCGAGGAGGAAACCAAGGGCATCGGGTTTCCCATGAGCGACCGCCTGCAAGCCTGTTCCCGAACTGGGAGCAGGCCTTCGTGGAGTGGGCGGAGGGGGCCGGGCACGACATGGCGTACGCGACGAACGGCGACCTCGAGGAGCATCCGGAGATCCTGCGGGGGCGACGGTTGGTGGTGAGCGTGGGGCATGACGAGTACTGGTCAGCCCCGATGCGGGACGCGCTGGAGGCCTACGTGGGCCGGGGCGGCAACGCGGCGTTCCTGAGCGGCAACACCTGTTGCTGGCAGGTGCGCAGCGAGGATGGCGGACGCGCGCTGACCTGCTGGAAGCAGAACTACCATCAAGACCCGGTCTATTCCGCGCGTGGGAGCATGGCGACGTTGTCGTCCCTGTGGAGTCACCACCTCGTGGGACGCCCGGAGAACTCGCTGACGGGGGTGGGTTTCCTGTGGGGTGGATACCACCGAAGCCATGGGCAGCTCATGGATGCCAGCGGGGGCTACACCGTGCATCGGCCGGACCATTGGTTGTTCGAGGGCACCGGCATGCGTGCCGGCGACTCGTTTGGCTCCAAGGACACGGTCGTGGGCTATGAATGCGACGGGTGCGAGCTGGAGTGGCGCGACGGGCTTCCGTCTCCCACGGGTCGGGACGGCACCCCGGGGTCCTTCGAGATCCTTGCGACGGCCCCGGCGCAATGGCATCCCGACGACTGCGAGTGGTACGAGCGGTGGGAGAAGGGCCGCAAGGGGCACGCCGTGCTGGGCTGGCACCAGCGCGGGGGCACGGTGGTCACGGTGGGCAGCACGGACTGGGCGCACGGCCTTCGCGGCCGTGACCCCGTGGTGGAGCGGGTCACGAGCAACATCCTGCGCAGGCTGGGGGCGTAGGGCCGTCCATGCCCCTGCGATCGTTGGGCATCAGCGGCGGCGACCCGCGAGGGCGGCGCTCAGCATGACAAACTCGCCCACGTTCTCGGCAGTAACCAACCCCACGAGTCGGCCATGCTCAAGCACGGGGATCGAGGAGGGGCCGTCGTCGAACTGGACGCGCCGCAGCATCCGATCGACGAGCTCGTCCGGTGCGGCGACCGGGAAGCGTTGGCGCATGACTGTGCCCACGGGCGTGTCCGGCCCTTGGCTGCGAAGGGCAGCGAACAGGTCGTCCCGAAGCAACAGGCCCATCAGCCGATCCTCCTGGGCGACCGGGAAGTCGTGCTGGAACCCGGCAAGGACAAGGCGCGAGATGTCCCCGAGGGTGTCGTGGGGCGCGACGGTCCTGAACTCGGTCAACATCGCCTTCCGGACCGGGACGCCCTCAAGGAGCGCGCCCGTCGATACCGCCTCCGCTTCCTGGCCTGCGCCCATCCAAACGAAGAGGGCGATGAGCAAAAGCATGGGCTGGTGCAGGACGAGCAGCCCGGCCATGGCCAGCACCACCGCAAGCGCCCGGCCCGTGGCGGATGCGATGCGGGTGGCGCGGATGCGGTCGCCCTTCCATGACAGGAGCGCGCGAAGCACGCGCCCGCCGTCCATGGGAAATGCGGGGATGAGGTTGAAGCCGAGGAGGAAGAGGTTGGAGACGATGAGCCATGTGGCGAAGGAACCCGCGCCGGTGGAGGGGTCGATGGGTGTGGTTGGGACGCGCGCAAGGAGGACGAACGCGCCCGCGCCGGCTGCGATGGCAAGGTTCACGGCCGGGCCCGCGAGCGCGATCGCCAGTTCTTGCATGGGCGTTTCCCCCGTGGACTCCAGCCGCGCCACGCCGCCGATGGGCAGCAAGGTGACGTCGCGCGTGCGGATCCCGAAGCGCCGGGCCATGAGCACGTGCCCGAACTCATGGAGCAGCACGCATCCGAAGATGGTGGCCGGCAGCAGGATGCCGAGGAGGGCTCCGAAGGCCCGCCCCGAGGTGGCCCATCCCTTCCATGCGTAGAAGGCCATCAGCAGGAGGAAGGTCACGTGGAGGCGGACGTCGATCCCAAGGATCCGCGCGATGCGAAAAGACCAGTTCACAGGTTGAAGCCTTGGCAGGGGTGCCTCCCGGTTGCAACCCCGGGTTGAACCCGTTTTGCCCGGTGGCCCGGCAAGGCGACGGGCGAGGGCGTGCAGCCCGTCTTCAGGCGCCCGTCCCGGGTGCAACGGGCGACCAGTCTCCCGGGCGATTCCAGTTCACGAGCGCAGGGGCGTCGGCCTCGTCCACGGCCATGACCTGCATCCATCCCTCGCGAATCCCCCGGATGGCGATTCGCCTCGGCGAGGGTTCGCCGTCCATGGCGATGGCTTCGGACGCGACGGCGGCGGCCGGCAGGGGATACAAGGCGCACAGGGGCTCGAGCCCGTGCGGTGTCTCGGGGATGCGCCCAACGCCATGGGAGGCAGGGTTCGCCACGCGGCGGAGGAAGCACGGCGTCATGGCAGGCAAGTCCACGGCGAGGACAAGAAGCGCGTCGGCGTCGGAAGCTTGCAACGCCTGTCGCATGCCCGGCCATGGCCCGAGCCCGGGGGCGCCGTCCGCGATCCAGCGGATGTCCTCATGTCTGGACGGGGATGGGGCCGGGCCGGATGCATGCGAGATCCAGACGGTGGACGCCCCGGCCTCGCGAAGACGCCGAACCTGGAGCTGGAGGAGCGGCACGCCCTCGACGACGAGGGAGGCCTTGTCCGTGCCCATGCGAAGGGAACGCCCGCCCGCGAGGAGCAAGGCGTCCCAGCAAAATCGATCCTTGCGCCATGGCATGTCGCGGGCACCATGCGGCGAACATCAGAAAAGGAACAACATGAAGAACATCCGCATTCTAGCAGTCGTGGCGGCCCTCGGTTTCGCGGGCTCCGCCTTCGCCAAGGACGTGACCCTCTCGGGCGAGGGCAAGTGCGCGAAGTGCGCCCTCAAGGCGGCCGACAAGTGCCAGAACGTCCTCGAGGTCACCGAGGGCGGCAAGAAGACCACCTACTACCTGAAGGGCGAGGCCTCCGACAAGTTCCACAAGGAAATCTGCGGGGCCACGAAGGCGGTCGAGGCCACCGGTGCCGTGTCCGACAAGGACGGCAAGAAGTGGCTGACCGTGAGCTCCATCAAGGCCAAGTAAGCCTGCCCGTGGTGCCTTGTGGCCACCACGATGCTTCAAGGCCCGGCATTCGCCGGGCCTTGTTTCTTTTCCGGAAGCGGTGCGCCAGGCGGGGAGCGAATGGACGGACTCGGGCCCGTCGAGATCCCCATAGGATCAACGCTTTTGCCGCGGCTTCCCGTCTGTTCCGACGAACCAGACCCGTGCGGTCGCCCGGTCTTCCGAGAACAGGTAGATCATCTGGATGTTGGCCGCGGCCAGCTCGGCCTTTTGCGTGTCGGAGACGGCGGGGTCTTTGCCTGGTTCCAGGAGGAACTCCTCGGAGAAGTTGTGGTGGTAGGGATGGTAGGTCTGCGCGGATTCCGCCTTGAGTTTCAAGGGTTCACGGGTCAGCCCGGTGAGTGTGGATCCGACCCATGCGATGCACGGGGCCGTGTAGCCCGCCGAGGGACCCGTGGGCGGCTCGGGCCAATGGAACCGCAGGCTGGCATGGAAGCCGGCAGCCGTGGCCAGCGATCGTTCCTGGAGCAGGCTTCTTGAGTCCACGCCTCGGACCGGCGCGAGCCGGGCCTCGTCCTTGAGCGTTTGGATGGGACCGGAAAAGTCGAATGCCGGCTGCGGCACGGTGTAGGCGGCCCGGACCATGGCCGCGATGTCGGACAGGAACAGGACCGGCGACGCGGACCCGGGGACGGTAAGCGGGACACCGAGCTGGAGGGTCCAGCGGGTGCCGGCAGGCTGGTTCATGAGGAAAGAGTCCTCGGTGCCGTCCGCGACGCGCGCGAAGCGCGCGCCGGGCCAACCGGAGGGGCCTCCCTCCCAGCGTTGGGCCGACGTGCCTTCGCCCCGGGTGACGGCGGAGTCGCGCAGCACGGAGGCGGTCAGGTTGCTGGATGCGACCAGCAGGTGGCGTCCGTTGAGCTCCCATCGTGCCTTCAACCGGTGCATGGCGAACACATCGCCCCACTCGCCTTCGAGGACGGCAAGGCGCACGGGTTGGCCGAACAGGAGTGGAACCTGCGTGGCGGGTGGCTTCGGCATGGGGATTTCCCGGACCTGCTTCACCTCGAGGCCGCGCCGCGCCGACTTCTTGAACTCGAAGTCCAGCGTGTAGGACGTCCGGCCCCCGGCCAGCGTCTGGTATGCGTCGCCGACGCGGTTGAACAGGGATGCGAACGTTCGGTACTCGGTCTCCCACGCGAGCACGGTCGCCCCGAGGGGCACGCGTTCGGAGCCCTCGCGCAGCGCAAGGGAGATGTCCTTTCCATAGCGGTATCCGTCCACGACCTCGGGACGCGCCCCGGGATCGGGATTGGTCACGGACTCGGCCCCCTTCTGGGTGACCATTCTCCACTCGGTCGAGCGGTTGCCCCCAAAGCCGGCGTTCCACTGGAGCGTCGTCACCCCGTTGGCGAGTTCGTCGTCGTCGGGATAGGACTCATGGACGAGCACGCCCATGAACGCGGCGGCCTCGTCCACGGCGAGGCGTCGGCGTTCGAGGAAGGCCTGGTCGTTCCAGAAGCTGGCGTACACGCGTTGAATGGCCCGGAACACGCCCCGCTCGTCCGTCTCCGCCGCGTCGCACCCGCAGGGCCCTTGGTCGTCGCCGTCGAGGTCGTCGAGCAGGCATCCGCTGAAGCTGTCATAGAGCCCGGCGCCGGTGAACTCCTCGGAGTCCTCGACGTTGGTGGAGCTGCGGAAGCGGAGCTTTCGTTGGAACGGAAGGCCGCTTTGCTGCAAGAGCCGCGCGACCTGCTCGCGCAACGCCGGGTTGAAGGACGCCTCGTTTCGTACCAAGGACCTGACGGCGGCAAGGCGGGCGAGCGCGTCGCCCATGTTTTGGGGCGGATAGGCAATCGTTCCGATGCGTTCCTGGATTTCGGAGCGCAAGGTGCGGCCACCGGGCAGGACCTGACCCATGAAGTCGTCCCAAAGGTCAAAGGTGAGCGCCCATGCCGGGGGGGAGTTGGTGGGGAGGACGCGGCGGAGGAGACCGAAGTTGGCGGCCTTGCCACCCACGTGGCGAATGTCGGACGGAACCAGCGGCGAGGCATCGACGGCGTAGGAGCCGCGGCGTTGGGCGGGCTGGATGTTGAGGGGTGCGGGTGTCTTGCGGCGGGCGACCTCGGCGCGCAAGGAATCCGGGACTGGGCCGTCCAATGCAATCACCTCGACCTTGCCCGGGAATTCGTCCACGCGGAGCACGACCTCGCGGCCGGGCCATTGGCCCCATTGCTGGCACCGTTGCCGGAGGTCCGCGTCGGCGCTCCATCCAAAGGGCACGTCGAAGGTCCGGGCGAGGATGGCGACGTGCGAGCTGGGGGTTGCGGGCGAAAGCGAGATGATGCCGGCGACCTTGGGAACCTCGGCGGGGATGGCGTCGGTGAGGAGGATGTCCTCTGGCCCGAGCAGCCCCGTGGCGTAGGCGGAGTCGATCTGCTGCCATGGCACGAACCGGAGGCGCCCCATGGCCCAGCCGGGCGAGTACGCGGCGTCGCGGGTCGTCCATCGATCCACGGAGGCCACCTCGACGCCCCGGGAAGCCAGCCATGGTTGCTCGGCCCGGGCCAGTGCGGCCTGCTCCAGCGTGGGCATGTAGAACGAACGCCATCCCGGGGGTGCCTGCACGGCCGCGCGCACCTGGGCTGTCCAGTCTGCAACCTCCTCGCGCGTGAAGGCGTCCTGGCCCACGAACTGGATGCCGAACTCCGCCGGATCGTTGCCCGCGCCGGGCAACACCACGGCGCCCACCACGGCGACCCGTCCTGCTCGGCGCAGCGTCATGGCGTCGAACTGGGCTCGGGTGGAGCCTGCAAACCCGGGAAGCCTGAGGCGGGCCCAATCCCAGTGGAAAAGGTGGCGCGACGAGTCCTGGAACCAGACGCGGCCGGGGTCGGAGAGCAGAAAGATGAACTTCACCCAGCGAACGCCCGGGGACGTGGGGAAGGGGTCGGGCGGGCGATTGATGAAGGGGTCGTCGGGCAGCTGGATGCCGTTCTTGCCGTCGTCGGTGGCGGGCGCGTACGGGGTGGAGCGGACCCGGTAGAACGCGACGTCGGCGCCGTTGCCGGACTCCGTGAAGCTCCAGCCGGAGTGATGGAGGACGGCGCGCTCGGACCATGAGACGAGGTTGGTGCTGCGCTCGAGGCGATGGACGCGGTTGGTCATGCCATCGCCCGTGAGGCGGACCCAGCCGTTGGTGAGGAAGGCGGGCAGGTTGAGGAGGGCTCCCTGCGCCGATACGGAAAAGGCCAGCGCCGCGCCGAGGTGCAGAAGTTGTTTCATGCCAGAGCCTGCTCGATGTCCGATTCGTGAGGTGAGCGTTTCGTCCTTCGCCATCAGGACACGCCGCGCCACTTGATGTTGCAGCCGATGCTGGGCACCTGGCGTTGGGGAGGCGTTTGATTGGAGAGGAGGGCGAGCACGGCGGCGCGAAGGTCATGGCCGGTTACCGGCCGGTCGTTGCCTGGGCGCGAGTCGTCGAATTGACCTCGGTACGCGAGCCTTCTGCGGGAGTCGTACACGAAGAAGTCGGGGGTGCATGCGGCGTGGAAGGCCCGTGCGACCTCCTGGGTGGCATCGTGGAGATAGGGGAAGGTCCAGCCAGCTTCGCGGGCCTCGATGGCCATGCGCTCGGGGCTGTCGGCCGGGTAGGCGACGGCGTCGTTGGAGCCAATGCCGACGACGGCGGCGCCCATGGGCGGCAGGTCGCGTCCGAGCTGGGCCAGGGCGGCGCGGAGGTGCCGGACGTAGGGGCAATGATTGCAAAGGAACATGACCACGAGGACGTGGGCCGACGCGAAGTCGGCCAGCCGGAGGGTCCGCCCCGTCGTGTCGGCGAGGGCGAAATCGGGCGCGTGCGTGCCCAAGGGCACCATCGAGGAGGGAGTCAATGCCATGAGCATCCCGTTACTCGTGGTAGGACGCCCATGCAATGGAACAAATGGGGCGTTGCCGTCGGCGCCACGCTACTCGCGGTTGCGACCGGTGCAGGTGACGACAAATCCCTCCGCGTCGAAACTGGCCTCGCCGCGCAGGGAGAAGAAGTCGGCGGAGAGCTGCACCTCGGTGTCGGGCTGGTCGATGGCGATGGCGACGGACAGGGGCGTCCAGCCCTCGGCGTGCAGCTCGGTGGGCTCGGAGGGCTCGCCGTTGACGGAGAGTGAGACTCGGGCGTGTTCGCCGGCGTCGTGGAGTCGGACGCGGCCGGAGATGGAGTACGAGCCGGGGTCGAGCCGGAGCAGGGTCCGCCACGAGCCATAGCCCCGTCCGCCGCGCACGCGCGTGACGAGGGCGGGGCCGTGGGCGGATTCAACCCGCTCGCATTCGGCAAACCCGCCTCGGCCGCGCCCGGGGTGGGGTTGCCAGTTGCGTAGGATCGCGGAGGCGTCGGGGGCGGGGAGGCTGGGCTTGGGAACGGGGGTGTTGAGCTGGTCGAGCACCGAGCTGCAACGCTCGCGGATTCGGCGGGAGTAGTCCTCGACCCACTCGTCGTGTTCGCGCGCAATGTCGGGCGAGTAGGCGGCGAGCGTGGGGCGGATCCGGGCGACGACATCGGAGGCATGGGCCAGGATGGCATCGGCGCGCAGGACGTCGTGGGTGAGCACGGCGAAGCGGGCGAGGTAGCGGCGGCGGCCCTCGGGGTGGCGGAGTACGGCGTCGGCCACGGCGGCGCGCATGGGGGTTCGGATGGACGCGGAGGTGTCCATGCGCTGGCCGGTGCCGAAGGTTTGGTCAAGGCCATGGGGCATGAAGACGACCCGCTTCCGGGCGAGGTCGTCGAAGATGCGGTAGTTGTTTCGGTTGAGGCCGTATCCGTCCCAGTTGCAGGTGAACATGTCGATGACGCAGAGGGAGATGAAGGCATCGACGTCGAGGGCGTTGGTAAGCGCCTCCCAGCGGCGGGAGGGGGACGTGATGCGGAGGGCGGCGTGGAGGCGATCGAGGCCCGGATGCGTGTCCTTGTCCTTGCCGGAGACGACATCCAGGGGGCGGTCGAAGACGTCCTGGACGAAGCCGCCGTCGTAGAGGTTGCCGTCGTCGTCCCTGAAGTGTTGCCGGACGAAGGCCTTGCTCCATCCCTCGGCGAGGACGTAGAGGCCGAGGTCGCGTCCGTTGACCTCCACGGTGACGTGATCGGTTCGGGGCACGGGGACGCCGGCCTTGCGGAAGAGTTCGCGGGTGATGGATTCGCTGAGGAAGGTGGGGTCCTGCACCGAGTTGTTGAGCGAGACCTTGGGCATGCCGCGGAAGGCCTGGCCCTTGGCGTGCTTGGAGAAGTTGAGGGTGAACGCGGGCTTGTCGTCGTAGGGCCGGAAGCTTCCGGCGGCGCCCTTGAGGTGGAGGGCGACGTTGGTGAAGACGTCGGCGCCGCAGCGGACCGTGGCATGGACCTCGGGCCGGTCCGGGTCCAGGCCCATGCCGAAGCCGCGGAAGCGGCCCTGCATGGTGCGGAGCGTGTCCTCGGCCTCGGGGGAAAGCTCGATGCGGATGCGGGCGAGGTTGGTGGGTAGGACGACGGGTTGTTGGGACGGGGCGCGGGGGGCGGGATGACCGGCGGGGCCGGGATGCTGCCATGATCGTTGCCGACGCTCGCCCCGGCGGAGCTGGGCCATGTCGTCCGGGTTGCGAAAGGCGCGTCCGCCGGTGGCGACGTTGTAGGTCGCGAGTGCGGCGAGGGTGGACCACAGGAAGACGTTGAGCAGGATGCGAAGGGGAGACCACCGGGGCGTTCGTGGGGCACGATGGGGCGAGATGGGCAGGGGAGCCGAGCTCGCCGGCGGCGGGATCCTTGGGGGAAGGCTTTCCATGAGCAGGACGGTTGGCCCTTCGAGAGGGCCGCTTCGTTGTTGTTCAATCGGCCGTGATCTGG
>CAIYFP010000446.1 GCA_903925515.1 uncultured Verrucomicrobiota bacterium | reverse complement strand
TCGCGAAGACGCATGCACTGGGGCTTGAAGGGCGCCGCCGAGAGTCTTCGGGCGAGGCGAAGGAGCACGTCGTTGACCACCTCGTCGGCCTCGCCCGGGGAAAGCCCGGAGCGTTGGCAAAGGCGGGCGATGGGCGCCGCGTAGGCCGCGTGGATCCACGTCCATGCCTCGTGGTTGGTCGCGTCCGACGCGGCGGCGAGCCGGTCGTGTTGTGTCGTCGGGGCGTCCAGCATGGGTGCGTTGGCTGCTGCGAACGGATGGTCGCGCTGTGGCAGGCCTGATGCCTTTCCTCGGCACTGTGGAATGCTCGCGTCCGGCGCAGCACCTCTTTTTTTTGAGAAAAAGTGGCCGGGGACTGTTACGGCGGGACGAGACATGGATTGGCAAGGGAAGCGCAACCCGACGATGCGCCTGGTCGCTGGCAGGGTTGATCGTTTGTCCGTCCGTCTCGTGCCAGCGTCCGCCCCCGTCCCTGTGTCGTCCGGCTGGGGAGAACCCCCGCGACGAGGGCGAGGTCCGGTGGCCCCGGTGCTGCCAGCAGGGCGGCCGGCAGGAGCCGCGACGCATCGGGGATGGGTGGGGCATGCATGCAAGGCATGCGGGTGGAAACCGCTGCGGGCAGGGCTGAGCCAACGATTCAGTTGGATCGGTTGTGCTTGCTCGGGCGGCTTCCGCAAGTCCCCCGTCCTTCGCTCGTTCCGGGCCTCGTCCCGTCTGAGGCGGCCGGGACAGGGAAGCATGCATCCCTTGAATATCCCTAGTCCTGCCCGTGGAGTCGTTGGATCTGCGTGTGAGAGGAAAGGGGGCCTGCGTGGTGCGCGCAGGCAGGAGCGCGTGTTCAGATGAGGAAATCCCTTGGGAAATTGGCCGGGTGCATGGCGTCGATGGCATGGCTCGCGGTGAGCCTTGCTGGCCGGGGCATGGCCCAGACCGCCGCCAGCAACAACTTCGTCTCCGCCAACCTCAACGGCGCGGCGAGCTACACCCTGCCCGCCGTCACCACCATCGGGGGGGCGATCACCGTCGAGGGCTGGGTCTATCCAAGGTCCCACGCCGCGTGGCAGCGCATCGTGGACATCGCCGTTGTCGCCGGTGCCAGCAACAACGTCCTCCTCGCCGCCAGCCAATCCACCACGGGCAGGCCCATCTTCGAGATCTGGTCCGGGGACTCCAGGGTCCTCTCCATTGTCTCCCCCAATACCCTCCCGTTGAACACGTGGTCCCACGTGGCCGGTGTCCTCGGTTCAGATTTGTCCGGAAGGTTGTACATCAACGGCGAATTGGTCGCCTCTGGCACGGCCACTGCGTTGGCCCCTTCCGTAACCCGATCCTCCGGCTTCCTTGGCAAGAGCAACTTTGCGCCGGACGCGCTCCTCAACGGTGCCTTGGGCGAGGTCCGCATCTGGAACGTCGCCCGCACCCAGGCCCAGATTCAGGCGGCCATGCCTGCCGGTTCCATCACGGGTCCCACCACCGGTCTGCTGATGGACTATCCCTTCGGCGTCACGGGCTCGTCCGCCTTGCTGGACATCAGTGGCAACAACCTTCACCTCACCCAAGTCGGCACGGTGAACTACTCGAAGTTCATGTCCGGATCCCTGGTCACCTCCGGTTTCCGGGGCTCCAGCACGTTGGGCATTGCGGGTGGCTCGCTGGCGATCACCGGGTCGGACAACGACTACACG
>CAIYFP010000445.1 GCA_903925515.1 uncultured Verrucomicrobiota bacterium | reverse complement strand
TTGAGGACGGTGATCCCCTACAAGAACCCCATGGCCCTCGCGGCCTATTACCTCGGGATCTTCGGGATGATTCCCTTCCTCGGCATCGTCCTTGCCCTGCCGGCGTTGGGGCTGGGAATCGCCGGCTTGGTTCGACGCAAACGGAACCCGCTGCTCAAGGGTGCCGTCCATGCGTGGGTGGGCATCGCGCTCGGCACGCTCTCGGTCGCCTACCATGCCGTCGTGGCGTTCATGATGCTCCTGTAACCATCCCCCCCGAGAACCCCGGGTTTTGCCCGGGACGGCAACGGAAGGCTCGCCATGGCCCCCATGAACCCCATCACCCCAGCACGCGAGCACGCCGACCTCGTCGCCGCCATCCGCGCCCATGACCACGCCTATTACGTGGAGGCCAAACCCGTGGTGTCGGACTTCGAGTACGACCGCTTGTACCGCCGCCTCATGGAACTGGAGGCCGCGAACCCCGCGCTTGCGACGCCCGACTCGCCCACGCGACGGGTGGGCGGCGCGCCCATTGAGGGCTTCGCCAAGGTGATCCACCGCGTGCCGATGAAGAGCCTTGAGAACACCTATTCCGAAGGCGAGGTCCGGGCCTTCCTTGCACGCGCGGAAGCCGAGCTTTGCAAGCAGGGCGCCATGGGAATCGACACGGCTCCCGCGTGGACCGTCGAGCCCAAGGTGGACGGCGTGGCGATTTCGTTGCGGTACGAGGACGGCGTGTTCGTGCAGGGAGCAACGCGCGGTGACGGGACGACGGGCGACGACGTGACGGAGAACCTCCGGACCGTGCGGAACCTGCCGTTGCGGCTTGAGCACGCGTTGGGGTTGCCCGCGCCGGCCGTCCTGGAGCTGCGGGGCGAGGTGTACATGCCGACCGATGGGTTCGGGAAGCTGAACGCGGCGCGGTTGCAGGCCGGGGAGGAGGCGTTCGCGAACCCGCGCAACGCGACGGCGGGCTCGCTGAAGCAACTGGATTCCAGGCTGGTGGCACAACGCCCGTTGAGGGTCGTGGCGTACGGCCTCGGCGAGGTTGTGGGCGAGGGCTTGCCCGCAACGCAGACGGCCATGGTGGCATGGCTACGGTCGTTCGGCCTGCCCGTCCCGGGGCGCACATGGCGGGCGACCTCCCACGGGGAGGTCTTGCACGCGATCCGCGAGCTGGATGAGGCCCGGCGCGGCTTTGGCTACGAGACGGACGGCGCGGTGGTGAAGCTCGACGACCTCGCGCTGCGACGGCATCTCAGGGACACGGAGAAGTACCCGCGCTGGGCGATGGCCTACAAGTACGCGCCCGAACGGGCGGAGACGTTGCTCAAGGCCATCGAAATCCAAGTGGGAAGGACGGGCGCGCTCACGCCGGTGGCGATCCTCGAGCCCGTCTTCCTCTCCGGCTCAACGGTGTCGCGGGCCACGTTGCACAACGAGGACGAGATAGCCCGCAAGGACGTCCGGCCGGGAGACACCGTGCTGGTGGAGAAGGCCGGCGAGGTCATCCCGGCGGTGGTCGCCATCGTCGCGCACAAGCGCCCGCCGCACGCCGCCCCGTTCACCTTTCCAAGGGAGTGCCCCGAGTGCGGCACCGCGGCGGCCCGGGAGAGGACGGCGTCGGGCGAGGGCGCCGCGTGGCGTTGCCCCAACCCGCGTTGCCCGGCCCGGGTGCGAGCCAACGTGGAGCATTGGTGCGGTCGCACGGCCATGGACATCGAGGGCGGCGGGGAGGTGATGGCGGCCGCGTTGGTCAAGGCCGGGCTCGTCCGGGACGTGGCGGACCTGTACCAGCTCACGGTCGAGGACGTGATGCGACTGGAGCGGCAGGGGGAAAAGTCCGCAAGGAACCTGATCGATGGAATCGCGGCGTCCCGCTCGCGGGACCTTGCACGCGCGTTGTTCGGGCTGGGCATCCTTCACGTCGGGGTGACGGTCGCGAAGGCGCTGGCACGGGCATTCCCGGACATGGAAGCGATTGCACGAGCCAGCGTGGAGACGCTGACCGCGATCGACGACGTGGGGCCGGCGATCGCGGGCTCGGTCCACACATGGTTCCGTGACGAGGGCAACCGGGAACGGGTGGAGCGCCTGCGGGTCGCGGGGGTCAACATGGCGTCGGGCAATTACCGCGCACCGGACGCCACGATGGCGGGACCGTTCGCGGGCAAGACGTTCGTGTTGACGGGGACGTTGCCGACGATGACGCGCGAGGAGGCGTCAGCCCGGATCGAGGCGTTGGGCGGCAAGGTGGCGTCGTCGGTCAGCAAGAAGACGCACTACGTGGTGGCCGGGGAGGAGGCGGGCTCGAAGCTGGAGAAGGCGCGGGCGCTGGGGGTGCCGGTGCTGGATGAGGCAGCCTTCGA
>CAIYFP010000444.1 GCA_903925515.1 uncultured Verrucomicrobiota bacterium | reverse complement strand
GACGCCTGATTCCAAAGTTTTCGTGGCTGGCCATCGCGGCCTTGCGGGCAGCGCGATTTGCCGGGAACTGCGCCGCCAAGGCTATCTCAACCTTCTCACCCGCACGCGCTCCGAGTTGGACCTCCTAAACACCGACGCCGTCCTCCAATTCCTCAAGACCGAGCGGCCCACCCACGTTGTGGTCGCTGCCGCCAAGGTGGGCGGCATCTGGGCCAACAACACCCAGCCCGCATCCTTCCTTTGGGAAAACCTCCAGATCCAAAACAACCTGATCCACGGCGCATGGCAGGCAGGCGTCCAAAAACTGCTCTTTCTCGGCAGCTCCTGCATCTATCCCAAGCTCGCCCCTCAGCCCCTCAAGGAGGAATACCTTCTAACTGGTCCGTTGGAACCTACCAACGAGTGGTACGCCATCGCCAAGATCGCCGGCATCAAGATGTGCCAAGCCTATCGTCGGCAGCATGGATGCGACTTCATCAGCGCCATGCCTACCAACCTGTATGGCCCCAACGACAATTACGACCTGCAAGGTTCCCACGTCCTGCCCGCCCTGATCCGCAAGTTTCATGAGGCCAAGGTCCGGGGTGACCGCGAAGTCATCTGCTGGGGCACCGGCAGCCCCCTGCGGGAGTTCCTGCATGCGGATGACTTGGCCCGGGCCCTGGTGTTCCTGCTCAAGAACTACTCGGAGGAACAGTTCATCAATGTCGGATCCGGTTCCGAGATCACCATTCGTGACCTGGCAACCCTTGTCCAAGACGTCGTAGGCTTTGCCGGAGGCATCACATGGGATTCCAGCAAGCCGGACGGAACGCCTCGCAAGCTCATGGATAGCCAACGATTGTTCGACCTCGGCTGGCGACCGCAGATGGGGCTACGCCAAGGGATTGCGGATGCGTACTCTGACTTCCGCACTCGTTTTTAAGCCTAGTCGCTCTCTCCAACTACACCATGTCATCCATCAAGAAAGCCCTGATCACCGGCATTACCGGCCAGGACGGTTCCTATCTCGCTGAATTGCTATTGGAAAAAGGGTACGAGGTCCACGGCATCATCCGTCGGGCCTCGACGTTCAACACGTCCCGGCTGGATGGGATCTACTCCGACCCGCATTACCCCAAGCACAACCTTCATCTCCACTACGGTGACCTTGCCGATGGCAGCAACCTTTCACGTCTCCTCGGCACCATCAAGCCCGACGAGGTGTACAACCTCGCGGCCCAAAGTCATGTGCGGGTGAGCTTCGACGCACCCGAATACACCACCGATGTCACCGCCACCGGCACCGTGCGGCTACTCGAGGCCATCCGGGAAGTGGGGATCCAACCTCGATTCTACCAGGCCAGCTCCTCCGAGATGTTTGGCCTTGTCCAGGAAGTGCCGCAGAAGGAGACCACGCCGTTCTATCCGCGCAGCCCTTATGGTTGCGCCAAGGTCTATTCCTATTGGGTGACGGTGAACTACCGCGAATCCTACGGTCTGCACGCCAGCAACGGCATCCTGTTCAACCACGAGTCGCCCCGCCGTGGCGAGACGTTTGTCACCCGCAAGATCACAAGGGCCGCCGCCCACATCAAGCTGGGCCTTCAGGACAAGCTCTTCATGGGCAACCTCGACGCCAAGCGCGACTGGGGTTATGCCAAGGAATACGTCGAGGCCATGTGGCTCATGCTCCAGCAGCCCGAGGGCGACGATTATGTCATCGCCACCAACGAAACCCATACCATCCGCGAGTGCCTCGACGTGGCTTTTGCCCGGGTTGGATTAGACTGGGCAAGGTACGTCGAGATCGACCCGCGCTACTACCGCCCCGCCGAGGTCGATCTCCTGATCGGCGATTATTCCAAGGCCAAGCACAAGATGGGCTGGGAACCCAAGACCAAGTTCAAGGAATTGATAGAGATCATGGTCGATGCGGACCTCAAACTTCTACACGACCAACTCACCGGTAAAATCCGAAGACAGGGATGAGTGTTCGGAAGGGAGAAAAGAGCGAAATTCAACATAACCCTCTACCATGCTGCTCGGTCCGTCTTCCCTCCCCAAAGCCATAATTTGACAGCTTCTGGTAACCCAAACTATGCACTTCCTAATCACCGGCGGTGCCGGATTTATAGGCTCCGCCGTTGGGGCACGCTTGCTAAATGCCGGCCATTGGATAACTTCTTTGGACGACCTCAACCCCTTCTACAATCCAGCGGTAAAGCGCGGCAACCTCGCTGTTTTACAGCAGGCGGGCGGCGCCCGGTTCAAATTTGTCCAAGGTGACATTACCGACCGAGCGTTGCTTGATTCCGTGTGCGGACTTGGCAAGTTTGATCAGGTGATTCACCTCGCGGCGCGTGCCGGCGTACGGCCGAGCCTTCTCGAACCGGCACTTTACCAGCGCGTGAATGTCGAAGGCACGGTTAACGTGCTAGAGGCGGCCCGGGCAACCGGCTGCCGGAAGTTCACCATCGCGAGTTCTTCGTCGGTTTATGGCCTGAACTCTCGGGTGCCATTTACCGAGGCCGACCCGATCGTTTCAGCCATTTCGCCCTACGCTGCCAGCAAGCTTGCATGCGAGGCGCTGGGCCATGTCTACCATCACCTTTACGGACTGGATATCGCCATGCTGAGGTTC
>CAIYFP010000443.1 GCA_903925515.1 uncultured Verrucomicrobiota bacterium | reverse complement strand
GAACCGACCACATCTCGTCACAAGAACATTGGTGCAGCGAATACCCAGCATCGACTGCTACGTGTTCCAAGCACTGCACACTAGGTTTCCCGGGCTCATCCACGGTTGCCCCCGATCGGAGAGTCGCCGGTAGCACGAGGGCAACATCTCAACAGCTAACAAGCTGTAACGCTGGCGATGGGATGGCGGCCTGCCAATTAAGTTCACGAAGCCATGTCGCAAGCTCAAACAAGGCCTTCATCATAGCATCGCTTGTAGCCATCACATTTGCTGGATGCGCGGCTCCGCGCAGCAATACGCGTCGATTCAAAGAAGAAACAAAGCTAATCGTAGCTACTGAACTCCAAGGTGCTAAACCCCAGCCTCATGGAGGCACAGAACAAAGCCTCATATCTTCTGCCGTGGTGCCCGAGCTGGCAGTCAAAGCTCTTATCTATGTCGGCAAGAAGTTGACGGCGATCGAGGCGGCAAAATATCAAGCTGAATTCTCGGCGGATGCGGTGGCGGTCATGGATACCGGCTTCAAACCAGACGTCCACGATCCAAGTATGCACAGTTGGGTCATCAACAAGAGTGCGGCTATCCTTTTTCTGAGGACGATCGAAGAAGAACACTACACGGACGTAAAGCATCCGCTAATAGACCTCAGCAATGATGAACAACGATCTGATTTCATCCAGACCTCATGCAATTCCTTCAGCAAACGCATCGATCCTTCATCGATAAAAACCCTTCGAAGGGTCTTGGACAAACAGGTGCCCACGAACGGTTTAACTACTTTTGCTGCTGCGTTGATGATCGAACCCTCTTGGCAAGTGTCCACTAATCTTCCGCAGCCAACGATGGACATCACCCTTTGCGGATACGTTTATCCCGCGTACAAAGCCAAGCAAAGCCGCATATCCATCCCCCTCCTCGCATGGAAAAATGTTGAATCACTCCTCGCGCTCGGAATCGAGGGCCCCGCCGGCCAATCGGACTATCCGGAATCACAGTACAGGATCAATGCTGTTTTTGCACTTCAGAAGCCCGAGGCTGCGGCGACTTCTTGGGTAACCGCCGCCGCGAAACATTTCGCTGGTCCATTCGCCGTTCCTAGGAGTCATGTCATCACGACCAAGGCCAAGCTGATAGAATCCAGCAAAATGAAGGAATCGCTGGAGCAATTGGCGAAGCAGATTGGTGGTCTGACTCCCAAAGACCTCGGACTGAAAAAAGATGAGAAATAGGCTCCAGCCTGTTGGGCGAACATCAACCGGCACCTTCCAAATGGGTTTGCGTGGGGTATCCTCAGCATTTCACGACGATCATCCTTTGGACCTGTTCATCGGTTCTTGCCACCAAAACCGTGGTAATGGCCGCGCTGATGAACGATACCCAAGGAGCAGATCCGTATTCGCAGGGGTGCTGATTACCCCGCATCCCCTTACCAGAGGTCTGGAGATTCTGAAGCCGACCACCAATAGTTTTTCCACTGCCGGTTTACCGGTGTCGGCTCTTAGCGGCTCTCCGTCTTAATAACATGGCCACTGAGCAGGAAGCATTATGAAAACAAGAAAATGGTACGCGTGGAATGATCTCACGCCGCCCAAACCCGACTACTTCCATGTAACGGGTGAAGTGTTAGTCGCAAACCCAGGGATACAGGGAGAGCTATTGGAGAGGGTTCCGCAAGGCTTCAACCCATCCATTCTACTTCTGGATCTCCACCTCACCCAACGTCCTGGAATCTGGGCACAACAAACGACTTGGGCTCAATGCCGATACGATAGCTTACTGATCACAGGCTGGTCAAAATACGCCGCTGTGGAGATCCACTTCAACGGAAACATAATTGTCACGATCCAAGTCGACGAGATTCATTGAGATAACCCCGCGGGTCGTAACCCATGACAGTAGCATCTCGTATGGCCTCTGCTGCTTTGCAATCAGTTGCATCCCATAGCCCCTAAAACCGGGGGGGGTGGACGCGATGGTTTATCGGAACCCATGGGCGTTTCCGCGTCTTCCCTCTCCCGTGAGACCTTTCGATTTGGATATCCGGCCCGTTACCTAAATCCGCCATTTTCGCCGTCGTGTTGTCCCATGGACATCACGCCAACCCCGGCAAATACGCCTGGGCCGGGGTCGCCAGGTTTCGGTAGCTGCCTTGTCCTGTCCCATAGCGCTCCAAAAGCTTCAAAAGGTCGATTCGCCGCCACAAAACACCCCTCACCATCGCGAACAACCTCACATGGCTATGCGTCCATTGGCTCAGCCATGCCATGTAACGCATCAGCATGTGCACCATCAGCGCCATCCAGATCTGCCACCGTATCCCGTTGGCCGAGTAGCGGATCAGGTCGCTCAGCTTCAAGGTCTGCTTCAGTTGCTTGAAGAACACCTCCACCTGCCACCGCGCCCGGTACAGCTCCGTCACCGTGCTGGCCGCCCACCCAAGGTGGTTCGTCAGGAACACCATCTCCCGATCCTCGCCGTCCACCTCCACCGTCGCCCGGACCCTTCGGCATCGCGTCCCGTTGCTCAGGTCGATCACCTTGTCCTCGTGCACCCGCCCGGCCACCTCGCGCCGCTCCGCCACGGTATACGTCGTGCCCTTCTTCATCCTGGTCACCCAGAAGACCCCCCGTTCGCCGAGGTCCGCGAAGTGCGCGTGGTCCGCTTAGCCCCGGTCAAAGACCACGTTTTCCCCCTCTTTCAGGCCCGAAGTAAGTTCCCGGGCGCGGCGGGCATCCGACTCCCGGGCGGTGTCGATGACGACATATCCTGGGAGGAGGGTCTCGAAGTTCAGGCGGACATGGGCCTTGGCGGCGGCCTTGCGACGGCGGTGGCTGGCCCAGTCCATGCAGTTGGCGCAGAGCTCGATGACGGTGGAATCCATGATGTGGACCGCCTTGCGAAGCTTGCCGAGCTTGCCGGGGAAGGTGCGCTGGGCGAACCCGGGGGAACGCTGGGGCAAATGCGAGAGGGTCTGCCAGAACAAGCCCTCGGCGATGGCGGCGGGCCGGGTCTTGTTGGCGTGGGAAAGGGTGTTGCGGCGGGCGGGGGTGGCGCCACGAATGGCGCTGAGGACGCCGGAGTGGATGTCGGTCTGGTCGCAGAGGTCATTGAGTCCGAAGCAATGGATGATCTTGGAGGCGATGAGGGTGACGACATGGCTCCAGTGGGAGAAGGAGCGAGCGTCGTTCTGCGAGTCGTGCTCCCGAACCAGCTTGGAGAGGGCATGGCAGGGAATGAGGTTGCAAAGTTGCTTGAGGACGGACAGCTTCAACGCGGTTGAGTTGATGTTTTGCATTTCCCCATGTCTTGTGACATGGGGTTCATTGAATCAACCAAATTTTCCAATAACACCCGGCGGGCTGATTCCTGTGGGATGCT
>CAIYFP010000442.1 GCA_903925515.1 uncultured Verrucomicrobiota bacterium | reverse complement strand
CTTTCGCAAGACGAGGAGTGAGCGAGGCGCGGGCCAGTTCCAGGCCCGTAACGAGCGAAGGACGAAGCTCTTGCGAAAGAGGATCAAGCAAGCACGACCGATCCAACTGCATCGTCCCGGCTGAGGCAAAACAGCGTCGCCATCGGGCCAAATCGTCATGGGGTGTCTGGAGCAGTTCCTCGACGACCTCCACCGGAACGATCACTTCCGGAAACAAACGCGCCAGCAGCCCGACCTGATCGACACGCGACAAAGCGAGCAATGGCCCCGTGTTGCAGACCACGGGTCGGGTGAACCGCTCAAGCATGAGCGAACTCCGTTTCCAGCTCCTCCGGATCCAATTCCGCCACCGATACCCCGTGGCGTCCGGCTTCCAATAGGAAGCCTGGCCGGCTCAGTCCGCACATTTCGGCAGCTTGACCCGAACTCAGTTCACCGAGCTCAAAATACTTCAGGGCCAGGAGGAACTGGCTGCGCCGCTCCACTCCGGCCATGGATTGCGCCGGGGCCAACAGGAGCACCTCGGGCACGACAAGCTGGATGGTTTTCATTTGCAATGTGGCTTCAAAAGGCGGGCTACCCTCGCCTCGTATGCATCATGCGGCCCGGCCGGAACCGTTTCAAACAGCGACTGGGCTTGCCTCGAGGACGAGGCCGCAAAGAGGGGTGATCTTTTGGTTGGGATGGTTGCTGGGGCTGACCGGGAGAAACGCTGCCCGGGTGGCGGCCGGGGACGGCCGCGCTCCCAGGGTTGAGCGCACAGGACGTCTTCGGGACCACCCATAACTTCGGACGGCACGGGAAGGCGGAAGCGTTCGGGTTGGATGCGGAAGCGTTCGGTGAGGTTGCCTCGAAAACAGGACCGTCAAGAGGGGTGACCTTTCAGTTGGGATGGTTGCTCGGGCTGACCGGGAGAAACGCGGCCTGGGTGGCGGCCGGGGACGGCCGCGCTCCCAGGGTTGAGCGTGCACGACGCCTTGGGGACCACCCATAACTTCGGACGGCACGGGAAGGCGGAAGCGTTCGGGTTGAACCTCAAAGCGGCAGTGGGTGTGAGGATCCGTCCAATCCTCAGGTGGAGCCCAAGGCTTGGCCCATGCTGTAGGCCGCGTGCCCTCACGCGGCGCCCAGGATGCCGCTTCTCCGTGAGTCTTTGGGGCGCAGCGGCATCGTGCGGCGGGTGCATGCTGGCAAGCGGCTGGAAGCCGCTTCCACTTTCCCTTGGCCTTCATGGAAGGTGGGCCGTGATCCAGCCAGGGCCGAGACAGCTCTGCCACGTTTCCGCCGGGTGAGGGCACCCGGCCTACAAACCGGACCGGCCCATCCCAACGTCACCCGCCGGGTGAGGTCGCGGAAGGATACCGCAGGGCCTCTTTGCCTTGATGGGACGGTCATTTCCTTGCCGTGAAGCCACCTTCAACTGCCGTTTTTTGGTTTAGCGAACAGCCTCGTTGCGGCCTCGTCCAAGGCACCATGAACCCTCCTGGGTCGAGCGCCGGGTGTCCGGTGTTGGTCCTCGGCACCCCTGCGGCCTCCTCCGCCGCCGCCAGCGCACGAATCGTCGGCTTGCGGTGGTACCCCAGCAATTCAACCGCCCGGTCGATCAGCTTCTTGCAATGCAGTCGCCCCGCCCCTTGGTAGCGTGGGGGCAGCTTCGCCAGCACTTCCCGTCGCGTTTCGGAGCCCATGGCGTTGTCCATCCCGGCCATGGTCACGGGACTTTTGGCAAAGCCATGGTCCCGGACTCCTCGTCCCACCCCCCCCGCCGGCCACAAGCATATTGGCGCATGTCGGGGCATGCGGGCTTCAGGAAACAGGCGATCGGGCTTGGCGACTTGGCGATCCCCTGCGCCAACCGTTCCTCGCATTCGGCGGCCTACCTCTGGCAAGGTTCGCCCATGCGCGTTCCTCGCCGTGGCCTGTCGCTTGCCGTCGTCCTTGCCCTGCCTTGCTTCCAACCCGGCGGCGCCCGTGCCGGGTCGCAGTCGGTGGAAGGCAGGACGTTCACGGTGGCCGACGGCCTTGTGCTGGAGCGCGCGGCGGGCCCGGACCTCGCACCGAGGCCCGTGAGCGCCAGCCTCGACGACCATGGCAACCTCTTCGTAACCGACTCCTCCGGCTCCAACCTTCCGCCCTCCGAGCAGCTCAAGGCCCCCGACCACCGGATCCTCCGGCTTGTCGATTCCAACCGCGATGGCCGCTACGACAAGGCGACGGTGTTCGCGGACAAGGTGATGTTTCCGCAAGGCTGCCTATGGCATGACGGCTGGGTCTATGTTGCTGCGCCCCCGTCCATCTGGCGCTTTCGCGACACCGACGGCGACGGCGTGGCGGACATCCGCGACGAGTGGTTCAAGGGCGGAACCCTCACTGGCTGCGCGAACGACATCCACGGGCCCTACCTTGGGCCCGACGGCCGCATCTACTGGACCAAGGGCGCCTTCGCGGAGCAGAACCACCCGCGCCCCGGCCGCACCCCCATCCGTGACCGCGCGGCCCATATTTTTCGGGCGAGGCCCGACGGGTCCGACCTCGACGTGGTCATGACGGGCGGGATGGACAACCCGGTCGAGGTCGCGTTCACGGCGGACGGCGAGCCGGTGTTCACGTCCACCTTCATCGATTTCTCCCGCCCGGGCTGGCGGGATGGGATTGCCCATGCCGTTTATGGCGGCGTGTTCGGGAAGAGGAACGACGTGCTCGACGACCGGAACGTGGCGCGCACCTCGCCGGAGCTGTTGCATCCGTTTGTCCAGCTCGGCGCCGCCGCGCCCTCCGGCCTGTGCCGCTACCAGTCCGACGCCCTTGGGGCCGGCCTCAAGGACAACCTCCTCGCGACCTCCTTCAACCTCCACAAGGTCTCCCGGCACGCCCTCCGGCCCGACGGCTCCACCTACGCGTCCACCGACTCCGACCTTGTGGCCGCCGACGACGTGGACTTCCACCCGACGGACGTCCTTGAGGACGCCGACGGCACGGTGCTGATCGTGGATACTGGCGGGTGGTACAAGCTCTGTTGCCCGACCGCGCAGCTCGCCAAGCCGGACGTCCTTGGCGGCATCTATCGCGTGCGAAGGGCCAACTTCAGGCATTCGGCGTCGGCATCGGACCGTCGGCGCATCGCGGGCCCGCCTGCCGTCTCGGGTCCGGCATGGAAGCTCCGGCAGGCCGCCAACGAGCGCGACGCCAGGCGCCGCTCCGACCTGCGCGACGTGCTGCGCAAGTTCACGCTCAAGAAGGCGCCCGGGGACGTCCTCGTGCGTGTCGCGGCGGAGGGACTGGGGCGGCTCGGCGACAAGGAATCCATCGACCTTCTCCTCGACGCCGCCGTTCTCGCCAAGGAACCGCACCTTGAGCACGCCTGCCTCTTCGCGCTGTTCGAGATCGGGGAGGCCGGGCCCCTTCGGGCCGCCTTGTCCTCGCGGGATGCCGCCCGGCGCCGTGCCGCGCTCATCGTCCTCGACCAGTTGCCCGGCGACCTTCTCTCGCCCGGCGACGTGCTCCCGGGCCTTGCCGAGCCCAACACCCGCCTCTGGGAGGCCGCGCGGTGGATCATCGGGCGCCACCCCTCGTGGAGCGACCAGCTGGTGGGGTGGTTCCGGTCCCAGCTCGACGACCCCGCGACGCGCGGCCCGGCTGCGGGGCAGCTTCGGTTCATTGCACCGTCCCCGGGCGGGCGGCAATTGCTGGCCGAGGTCGCCCAGCAGGCAAGGCAGGGCCTTGTCGCGCGCCGTTCCGCCCTCGCCGCCATGGCCGAGGCCGCGCCGAAGGACCCGCCCGCCAACTGGGCGCCCGCCCTTGCCGAATGCCTGCGCGAGGCGGATGCCGAGCTTGTCATGGCCGCCATCAAGGCCACCCCGGCCGTCGCCTCCAACCCCTCCATCCCCGAGGCCCTCCGCCGCGTCGCCGCGTCCGCCGCGCGTCCCGAGGACCTTCGCGTCGCCGCCCTTGCTGCCCTGCCGCAGGGCTGGGAGCCCGCCGCCGCCGAGCTTGCTTTCCTGGTCGGGACCGGCCCCGTCCGCGAGGCCGCTGGGGCGCTGGCCCGTGCAAGGCTTTCGCCCGAGGCCCGCAGGGTCGTGGCCGCCAGCCTGAGGACGGCCGATCCCCTGGCCCTGCTGGCCTTGATGCCCGCGTTCGAGAACCCGGGCGACGACGCGCTGGGTCAGGCCGTGCTGGCCTCGCTCCGCGCCGCCAAGTCCAAGGCGTCCCTTCGGCCCGAGCTGGTCCGGAACCTGTTCAGGAAGCATCCCGCCGCGCTCAAGGAGCAGGCCGAGGCGTTCGTGCGGGAGATCGACGCCGATGCCGCCCAGCAGGCGGCCCGCATGGACTTGCTCATGGCGGAGCTGAAGCCCCTCGCGGGTGACGTGCGGCGCGGCCAGGCCGTGTTCCTTGGGAGCAAGGCGGCCTGCTACAACTGCCACAAGATCGGGTACCGCGGCGGCGAGGTCGGCCCCGACCTCACCTCCATCAGCAAGGCCCGGACCGAGCGCGACCTCCTCGAGTCCATCGTGTATCCCAACGCCAGCTTCGTCCGCTCCTACGAGCCCGTCGTCGTCCGCCTCAAGGATGACACGGAGGTTGCGGGCATCCTTCGCTCCGAGTCCGACAAGGAGCTCGTGGTCGTTCCCGGCCCCGGGGCCGAGCAACGCATCCCGCGCGCCGACGTCGCCGAGGTTCGCCCCGGCACGGTCTCGCTCATGCCTGCCGGCCTTGAGACCCAGATCTCCCGTCAGGAACTGGCCGACCTCCTCGCCTTCCTCCGCAACACCAAGTGGGGCGCCCAATGAGGGATGGCGAATGGCGAATGGCGAATGGCGAATGGCAACCTCACTCCTCACTCCTCACTCTCCTTCCCGCCCCCCGCTCCCCATGAAGATCGTCCATGTCGCCGTCCGCGTGTTGCCCGGGCACGAGCAAGCCTTCATCGACGCCACGCTTGAGAACGCCCGGGCCTCCTTGATGGAACCCGGGGTTGCAAGGTTCGACGTCGTCCAGTCCGCCGAGGACCCCACGCGGTTCGTGCTTGTGGAGGCGTACCGGGATGCCGACGCGCCGGCCGCGCACAAGGCCACGGCGCATTACGCAAGGTGGCGGGACGCCGTGGCGCCGATGATGGCCGAGCCCCGCGTGGGCACATGGTACACGGCCGTGCATGGGCCCGCATGAATCCTCCCGGGCCCGATTTCCCGCCCGTGTTCGACTGGCATTCGCCCGGCCGGATCCGGTTTGGGGATGGCGTCGTGTCGGAGTTGCCCGCCGTGGTCGCGTCGCAGGGCTCGCGCGCCTTGCTGGTCACGGGTGCATCGCCCGCGCGATGGGATGCGTTGCGGGGCGCCATGGCCTCGGTGATGGCGTGCGCGGGTCCATGGACGGTTGCGGGCGAGCCCACGATCGACGCCGCCGTGCGCGGCGCGGCGGCGGCCCGGGACGCGGGCGCGGACGTCGTGGTGGCGGTGGGCGGTGGCGCGGTCATCGACGCGGCGAAGGCCATCGCCGCCTTCGCGCGCAACCCGGGCGACCCGTTCGAGCACCTGGAGGTCGTCGGGAGGGGGCGTCCCCTCGTGCACGCGCCGCTCCCGTTGGTGGCCGTGCCCACGACGGCGGGGGCGGGATCGGAGGCGACTCGAAACGCGGTGCTGACGTCGCCGGGGCACCGGCTGAAGGTGAGCCTCCGGCATGGGGGCATGGTCCCGCGCGTGGCCCTTGTGGACCCGGAGCTGACGCATGGCCTGCCCGCGACGGTGACGGCCCAT
>CAIYFP010000441.1 GCA_903925515.1 uncultured Verrucomicrobiota bacterium | reverse complement strand
ACGGACGAACCACGAAGCCCCGGGGCATTCTTGGAGCAACCCGAAGGGCCGCGGCTCTTTTCGCGTCCCACGTCGTGGCTCGCTCCTCGTTGGACGCGAAAATCCCTCGCGGCGAAACACCAGCCATTTGCGAGACACGACACTAGCCCGGTGATCTGGGCCACGCCTCGATCGCTGCGCAGGGGCGGCGAGGAGGGGCTGGCAATCGGCGAGTTCCCCGGTAGCGTCGGGCACCCGGCGGGAGGCCGCCGGCGCTCGATGTACGCCTTCACGCATCCCTGTCCGAACTGCGGCGCGCCGGTGCCGTTTGGGTCGGCCATTGCCGTGTTTGCGGTGTGCGGGTTTTGCCGGTCGTCGGTGGTGCGGCGGGATGCGGCGGTGGAGGGGATGGGGCAACAGGCGCAGCTTCCGCCGGACGTCTCGCCGTTGCAGGTGGGCACGCGCGGGAGATGGCAGGGGAAGGCGTTCACGTTGGTGGGGCGTGTGCGCGTGGGGTATCGGGAGGGCACATGGAACGAGTGGTGCGCGGACTTTGGCGACGGGACATGGGGCTGGGTTGCGGAGGCGCAGGGGTTCTACATGGCGAGCATCGAGGTGGCGCCGCCGGACGACCTGCCCGGGGTCAAGGAGTGGCGCGGGAAACAGGACGAGGCCGGGTCACGGGAGGACTGGACCTTGCTGGACGCCCGGCTGGTGCGGGGGCGGGAATCGTTGGGGGTGGGAGCTCGGGTCCGGATTGGCGGCGAGGATTACCTGGTGCGGGACACGAAGCAGACGGAGGTGCTGGGGTCCGAGGGCTCGCTTCCGTTCGTGGCGGTCCCGGGCCGGGCGGCGATCAGCGGGGACCTTGGGGCTCCGGGGCGGCGGTTTGCGAACGTGGAGTACGCGGAGGACGGCATCCGGGTGTTCCTTGGGACGGCGTGCACGTTTCATGAGCTGGGGTTCGAGAACCTGCGTCCGTTGCCGGGATGGACGGCCGGGGCGGCGGACGCGGGGGCGGCGGGTGTGGGGGCGTTGAACTGTCCGTCGTGCGGCGCGGCGATGGCGTTGCGTGCGGCGGGGCAGACGATGACGGCGAGCTGCGCGGGCTGCGGCGGGTTGCTGGACACGAGCCATCCGGACGTGCGGTGCGTGGGGGTGGCGGCGGAGCGGCAGAAGAACGTGGTGGCCAAGATTCCGGTCGGGCGTCGCGGGACGTTGCGCGGGGTGGAGTGGGAGTGCATTGGGTTTCTGCGGCGGCGGGACGGCGAGGGGTACACATGGGACGAGTACCTCCTGTTCAACCCGTTCGAGGGGTTCCGGTGGCTGGTGACGTACCAAGGGCATTGGTCGTTCGTGGAGATGCTGCTGGAGGCGCCGCGGGTGGTGGACGGGAGGGCGTCGGCGGGCGGGGTGGAGCATCGGTTGTTCGCGCGAGGGACGGCGACGGTGACGTACGTTCTGGGCGAGTTTTATTGGCAGGTGCGGCACGGGGAGCAGGCGGGGACGGAGGATTACGTGGCGCCGCCCTGGGTGGTTTCGAGGGAGACGTTCGGGGCCTTGACGGAGGAGACTTGGTCGCGTGGGGAGTATGTGGCGGGGTCGGAGGTGCACGGGGCGTTCGGGCTGGAGGGCGAGCCGCGGGAGCCATGGGGCGTGTACCTGAACCAGCCGAACCCGCACCGGGAGAAGGGGCGGACGTTGCGATGGTTGTTTCCGGCGTTGGCGGGCGGGGCGTTGGTCATGGCGTTGATGGCGGCGGCGGGGAAGGACAACGAGCTGGCATGGCGCGGCAACTTTCAGCCCGTGGACGCGGGGACGAACGGCGCGGTGGTGGGGCCGCCGTTCGAGCTGACGGGGAGCCGGCGGCAGGCGGTGGAGGTGGAGCTGGATGCGCCGGTGTCGAACGGGTGGCTGGAGGTGGAGGGGGACTTGGTGGACGTGACAACGGGGCGGGTGGAGCGGGAGTTCGTGGTGGGGGTGGATTTCTACAGCGGGGTGGATGGCGGGGAGGCATGGCAGGAAGGGGAGACGCGGCGTTCGGTGGTGCTGGGCGCGGTGCCGCCCGGGCGATACCGGCTGGTGATGGAGACGTCGATGGAGCCGAGCCTGCCGGAGCTGCCGGTGCAGGTGTCGGTGCGGCGGGACGTGATGATTTGGTCGAACGTCTGGCTCGCGTTGGCGGGCTTGCTGGCATATCCCGTGTACCGATGGGCGCGCGAGGCGTCGTTCGAGCATGCGCGGTGGTCGGTGAGCGGGTTCCTGCCGTCGGGCCAGGCACGTCCCGGGGACGATGCGGACGACGGGGAGGACGACTCGTTGTCGTCGGTGGCGTGACGGGGCGGGCGGCATGAAGGAAGGGCAGGAAGGGAGCAAGGACGAGATGAAGCCATGCCATGAGAAGGCAGCGCGTGGGAAGGGTCCGACGGGATGAAGCCGCGGACCCCTGCGTATCTGGTGTACGGGCTGGTGTTGACCGCCATGGTTGCGGCGGCGAGCCGGTACGGGTTCAGCCCGCTTGCCTATGGCGGGCCGGGTAGCCTCCGGTCGTACACGCCGGGGCTGCAACACAAGTGACCATGAAAGACCTTGAGATGGGACGGGTGCTGGGGTTGGCGGCGGCCAGCGTGATCTACTCGGTGGTGGGGCTGTGCACGTTCCTGCTGTGCTTCTGGATCGTGGACAAGCTGACGCCGGGCGACCTGTGGAAGGAGCTCGTGGAGAAGCGAAACACGGCGGTGGCGGTGTTCTTCGGGTTCCTTGCGCTCGGGATGAGCCTGATCGTCGCGGCGTGCCTGCACGGGTGAGGCGAGCATGAACGAGCGCGCGACGCGCCTGCTGTTGCTGGCGAGCGTCTTTGTCATCGCGACGTGCGGCCTGATCTACGAGCTGGTGGCGGGCACGCTGGCGTCGTACCTGCTGGGGGATTCGGTCACGCAGTTCTCGACGGTGATCGGGGTGTACCTGTTCGCGATGGGGGTGGGGTCGTGGTTGTCCGGGTTCGTGCGTCGGAACGAGGCGCGCTTGTTCGTGCACGTGCAGCTACTGGTGGGGCTGGTGGGCGGGGGCTCGGCGGCGTTGTTGTTTGCGTTGTTCCCGCACGTGGATGCGTTTCGGCCGGCGTTGTACGGGATGATCCTGCTGGTGGGGACGCTGGTGGGGCTGGAGATCCCGTTGCTGCTGCGCATCCTGAAGGACCGCCTAGCCTTCAACGACCTTGTCGCGAAGGTGTTCACGTTCGACTACGTGGGGGCGTTGCTGGCCTCGTTGCTGTTCCCGCTGGTGCTGGTGCCGCGCCTTGGGTTGATCCGGGCGTCGTGCCTGTTCGGGGTGTTCAACGTGCTCGTGGCGCTGATGACGGCGCACGTGCTCCAGTTGCGGGGGCGCTGGGCGGTCGCCACGCGCTGGGCCGGGGTCGCGCTGGTGGCCGTCCTCCTTGCTGGCATGGCGTTCTCGGGGCGGATCTTGTCATGGTCGGAGGCCCAGATGTACGCCGACCCGGTCGTGCACGCCGTGTCCACGCCGTACCAGCGCATCGTGCTGACGCGCGGGGCTGGGGACCTGCGGCTTCATCTCAACGGCAACCTGCAGTTCAGCTCGCGCGACGAGTACCGGTACCATGAGGCGTTGGTGCACCCGGGGTTGTCGCGATTGCCCATGGCGCGCCGCGTGCTCGTGCTCGGGGGCGGCGACGGCCTTGCGATCCGGGAGGTGCTGCGGCACCCGGGCGTGGAGACGGTGACGCTGGTGGACCTTGACCCTGCGATGACGCGGCTTTTTGGGTCCCAGCCGATGCTGCGGGAGTTGAACGGCGGGTCCCTTGATTCCGGCAAGGTGACGGTGCTGAACGAGGACGCGTTCGCGTGGCTCGAGCGTCCGCAGGGGACGTATGACTTCGTGGTCGTGGACTTCCCGGACCCTTCGAGCTTCGGGCTTGGGAAGCTGTACACGACGACGTTCTACCGGCGTCTGGGGCGCGTGCTGGCGGCGGACGGCGCGTTGGTCGTCCAGTGCACGTCGCCATGGGCGGCGCGGCGGGCGTTCTGGTGCATCGACGCGACGCTGCGTGCGTCCGGATTCGAGACCGAGCCGTACCATGCCTACGTGCCGAGCTTTGGAGAGTGGGGCTTCATTCTTGCGTCGCGGGGGCGCATGGCGGAGGAGGCGCGCCTGCCGGGCGGGCTGAGGTTCGTGACGGCGGAGACGCTGCGGTCGATGCGCGAGTTCCCGCCGGACATGGCGCGCGTGGCGACGGAGCCCAACCAGCTCAACAACCAAGCGTTGGTCCGGTACTTTGAGGAGGACTGGGCGCGGGCGACGGGGCATTGAGCGGGCATGGCAACGGGTATCCAACCTTCGGGCTCCGTGGCGCGAGACGGGGCGTGCGCGGGGGTTTCGCGTCGGCGGTTCATGGCCTCCGGGCTGGGCGTTGCGGCGTGCATGGCGACGGCGTGCCGTCCGGCGCGGCGCATAGAGGGGACATTGTCGAGGCCGGGGATGGACGCAGGCCATCGTTGGAGGGACGGGCATCGGCCGGTGCCGGGCGCGTTCGAGGAGGTGGACGTGGTGGTGGTGGGCGGGGGCGTGTCGGGGTTGGTGGCGGCGCGCGAGCTGGTGCGTCGGCCGGGGTGGACGGTGCGCGTGCTGGAGCTGGCCGGGGACCTTGGTGGCAACGCGTCGGGCGGGGTGATGGGCGGCACGGGCCATCCCTGGGGCGCGCATTACGTGCCCGTGCCCGGGGCGGACGCGGCGGACTTGCTGGGGTTGTTTCGCGAGCTTGGGGTGGTGACGGGCGAGGGGACTGGGGGACGGCCGGTGTACCGGGAGGAATGGTTGTGCCATGACCCGGAGGAGCGGTTGTTCCTGCACGGGCGCTGGCAGGACGGGCTGGTGCCGCAGCTTGGGGTTTCGAGGGGTGAACGGGACGAAATCGCGGCGTTCCTCGGGCGGATGGAGGGCTTCCGGAGGGCGCGGGGCTCCGACGGACGCAGGGCGTTTGCCATCCCGTTGGATGCGAGCAGCACGGACGCGAGGTGGCGCGGGCTGGACGGGGAAACGTTTGCGTCATGGCTGGATCGCGAGGGGTTCCGGGGCGCGGCGTTGCGCTGGTACGTGAACTATTGCTGCCGGGACGACTTCGGGATGGGCGCGAGCGAGGTGAGCGCGTGGGCGGGGATTCATTACTTCGCGTCGCGGGACGGGGCGGCGGCGAACGCGGACGGGAACGCGGTGCTGACATGGCCGGAGGGCAACGCATGGCTGGCGGGAAGGCTGCGCGAGCCCGTGGAGGCGAGGGGCTGGGCGATGCGGGGAATGATGGCGACACGGGTCGAGGACGAGGGCGACCGGGTGCGCGTGGAAGCTTGGAACGTGGCGGGGAAGGTGGCGATGGGCTGGCGTGCGCGGCACGTGGTGCTGGCGGTGCCGTCGTTCGTGGCTTCGAGGCTCCTTGGCGGGCATGGGCCGGGAGCATGGCCCGGGCAGGTGCATGCGCCGTGGTTGGTGGCGAACCTTTGGGTGGAGAAGGTGCCTTCGGGGCGTGGCGCGCCGTTGTCATGGGACAACGTGCTGTACGAGGGGCGCGGCCTTGGCTACGTGGTGGCCAACCACCAGTCCCTGAGGCGCGTCCATGACGGCAGGGTGCTCACGTATTACCTGCCCTTGGACCATGTGGACGCGACGACGGCCCGGCGCGAGGCCGCGGGTTGGTCATGGGCGGAGGTCCGGGACCTTGTGATGGAGGACCTTGGACGGGCGCATCCCGGGCTTGCCTCGGCCACGCGACGGTTGGACGCGCGGGTGTGGGGCCACGGAATGGTGACGCCGGTGCCGGGAACGGTGTGGGGCGGGGGACGGCGCGGGGATGCACGGGTGGGGGAACGGGTGTGGCTGGCGCACACGGACCATGCGGGCATCTCGATCTTCGAGGAGGCGCACGCGCAGGGATTGCGGGCGGCGCGCGGGATCCTTGGGAGGCTTGCGGAGGCATGAAGACGCTGGGATGGCATGCGCTGATTGAGCTGAGCGGCTGTGATGCCGGGCGGCTTGGCAAGGTCCGCGGGGTGCGCGGGGCGATGTTGGAAGCCGCGCGGCTGGCGGGCGGCACGGTGGTGAAGTCGGTGTTCCATGCCTTCAGCCCATGGGGGGTGAGCGGCGTGGTGGTGATCGCGGAGTCGCACCTCTCGGTCCATACGTGGCCGGAGCACGGGTACGCGGCGGTGGACGTGTTCTCATGCAGCCCGCGGCTGAGCGCGGCGGCGGTGAGGCGTCACCTGCGGGAGGCGTTTGGGGCGCGGCATGCGAGCATGACGCGGCTTCGACGCGGGCCGACGACGACCGCAAGCCGAGGATAGGCATGGGAGGCATGTCATGGATCAAGCCATGGCGCCATGGGGGGATGGGGCCGTCAGGGTTGATCCGCCGTCGGCCTTGCTTTGGGCGCAGGGAAGGCCGCGCGGGGATTCGGGGGGGCCAAGCCTAGTGTCGTGTCTCACAAATCGCTGGTGTTTGGTTGCTCCAAGAATGCCCCGGGGCAAGGCGT
>CAIYFP010000440.1 GCA_903925515.1 uncultured Verrucomicrobiota bacterium | reverse complement strand
TGGGGACGCTTCGGATGGTCGCTCGTCCGACGGGGTCGATGGCGCGGACGGTGACGCTGCGCGAGCCCGGGCCGCCGGTGATGGCGGGGAACACGGCCTGGAATCGATCCACGCCAAGGATCGTGGCCTCGACCACCTCGTCGGCGGACACGGTGTCGTCACCGTTGGCATCCATGGAAACCGTGAGCCGCGCGATGGCCTGGTCGTCCCGGGCTTGGCCGGAGACCGTCAGTGGGCCGCCGAGGCGCACGGGATCGGAGGCCTCGGGGTTGAAGAGCCAGAGGCTGGGCGGGCCGGCGTCCGCGAGCTGGAGGGCGCGGGCGACGACGGTGCGATTGCCGGTGATGTCCAAGGCCTCGACCAAGATCGTTCGATGGCCAGCGGGTCCACGGAAGTTCGGATATAGGTCGATGTCGCGCGTGACGGAGGCGCCGCCGCCCACGGGGATGACCTGCCGCTCGAAGGCGCCCGGGCCGCCGAGGACGCCGTCACCATTGGCGTCGAGGGACCACGCCAGCTCCGCGATGCCGCTGTCGTCGGTGGCGCGCAGGCGCAGGCGAAGCTGCGCCGGGCCGTAGCCGATGCGGCTGCCCTCGGGCGGGCCGGACTCGATGACGAGGGTGGGCGCGGCGGTGTCCGGCGGCGTGACGCGGACGGGGATTTCGCGCGTGGTGCGGTTGAGCCACGCGTCCTCGGCGACGACGCGAAGGGCGCGGAGGCCGGCCGCGCCCGAAGACTGCGGCAGGATGGCGACGCGCGTGCCCGGGTAGGGGGATTCGGCGGGGACGGTTGCGAAGACCTCGGAGCCCGGATCGACGGAGCCGTCGCCATCGACGTCGAACTCGACCCATGACTGGAGGAGGCCGTCCTCGTTGTCCCGGGAGCGTAGGCGGATGGCGACCGGGCCACGCGAGGGCAGGGAGTCGCCGTCGCGGGGCGTGACCGGCTCGACGACTGGGGGCGTGGTATCGGGGAAGGTCCCGGAGCCGACGAGGATGCGCGGGGATAGTTGGGCCACGTTGCCGGCGGGGTCGGTCGCCTGGATGACGAGGGCGCGGGGGCCGTCGGGACCGGACATGGCGAAGGTCGCGCGATGGCGGTCGCCGCCGAGATGGATGGGGGTGACGACCTCAGACGGGCCGACAGGGGAGCCGTCGCCGTTGGCGTCCAGGCGTGCCTGGAGCTGGACGACGGCGTCGTTGTCGGACGCCTTGAACTCGAAGGAGAAGGTGGAGCCGGGGCTGACGCGGATGGGGCCGGCGGGTGTGAGCCACGAGAGCCGTGGCGGCTGCGTGTCGAGGGTGTCGGCGGCCACCTCGATGGGGCTCGGGTCGTCGGCGGTGTGAACGGGCGGCAGGGCAGCGGCGTAGCGCATCCGGCTGTTGCCGAGGTTCCATGGGGTGGCCCACGCATCCATGCGGATGTAGGCCCATTCGTTGAAGCCGAGCGGGTCGGAACCGTTGGAGTAGCTGTCCACGATGCCGGGGAGGACGGCGTCGGGAGCAAGACCCGCGAACGGCGGAAGGTTCGTCCTCGGAGCGTCGCAGAATGCGCCGCCGACCACGAGGGGGACGATGCTCTCGATCCGGGTTATGTGGGTGTAGCTCATGACGCTCCAGTGGATGTCCCCGCGATACGCGCAGCGGGTTTCGTTGCCGCCGTGGGCGAGCCCGAGGGTGTGGCCGAGCTCGTGGGAGAGGATTCGGCCCAGGTAGGTTGCGGACAGCGTCGGGTGCTGACCGGGAAGGTTGATGCTGGGCGTGGAGACGATGATGTCGTTGCCCGGGAGCCGGTGGCCGTTGAGGGCCTCGGTTCCCCCGAGATGGTGGCGGAAAAAAATCTCGGATTCGGCGGCGCCTCCGTCATTGAGCAGGATGAAGTGACCTCCGGCCACCGGCTCGGGATTGGGCATGGCGCCCTCGACATCGACGACGAGATCGGTGACGTCGCCGACGGCATTGGTGATCACGTTGACCCCGTTTGCCTGGATTCTTCGGACTTCACCGGCGGCGGGCGCGTCGATGAAGCCGATCCATCTGTGGCCGAGGAGACGTGTGACGTGGCGGGGCCTCACCGGCGTCGAGAAGGTGGCCAGGACTCGCTGCCCAAGCACCGCCGTGATGTCGAACGTGACGGGGCTCCCGTTGGTGGCCTGCACGCGGTCCGTATGGCGCATGAAGTCGCCGAGCACCGCGTAGCGGAAGGCGAACTCGCGGGCGTTCTTGTCGGCGGTCCCGAAGTAGCGGTCCTTGACGGCGTCGAGCGGCGCCACCGTGAAGGCCCCGAGCGCCATCCTGTCGGGCGATCCGATCTGGAGGATGTCGGGGCGGACCCCGTCCACCGTGACCTCGTCCCCGCCCTGCTGGCCCTCCGGGAAGTTGCGTGAGTAGGAGCGGCCGTCCCGGTCGCGTCGCGGCCCGGCGTCGATGTGCAGGGTGATACCCAGCTCCCCGTTCACGTTGGTGACCGGGGCCAACGCAAACATCTCGACGAGGAAGTCGAGGGCCAGCGCGGGCGGCTCGTTGCGCCAGCCCGTCGGGTGGCCGGTCGTGCGCGGCGCGAGCCAGTCCAGTTCCAGGAACAAATCCTTGCGCAACGGGTCGGCCCCAAATCGGGCCAGCCGAAGGTCCGGCTGGCCGTCGCGGTCGGCATCTATCCCGCCATCCGGCCGCTCCCAGTGGTCCGGAAGCCCGTCCTCGTCGGTGTCAAAGTGGGTGGCGCGGACGAGCGCCGGGCCGTCGTCGGTCTCGACGCGGATGACGGCGACGTGGTCGCAACGGGTAGGCGTGCGAAGGTGGCCGAGGCGGTCGGCGGTGCCGCGCCCAAGGGACTGGGAGATGTCGAGCTTGCGGATGGGGCGGCCGCGGAACGTGTCGCCACCTTGGAGGACGGGGAACGGACCGGACGTGTTGAAGACCATGCGTTCGCCGCCGGGGAGGTTGCGGCGGATGTCCACCCGGAGCGCCCAGATGCCGACGCTGTCACGGAGGAGGAGCGGGACGCCGGGGCGATGGGGGTTGTCGCGGGAGGGTGCGTCCGGCTGGGCCGCGAAGAGCAGCCAGAGCGTGTCGCCGTCGATGCGGCCATCCTCGCCGACGTCGTGGCGGATGATGGGGACGGGCTGCATGCCAATGCGGGAGAAGCGGATGGGCCCGAAGTCAGACCTGAGGCCGATCACGTTGGTGGTGGAGAAGACCACGGTGGGTTGCTTGAAGGGGGAGCCCTCGGTCGGCTGGACAATGACGAGGGAATCGGAGCCGTCGGCGGGCTCGCGTCGGGCGTAGGCGATGAACTCGCCGTCGGCCGTGATGCTGGGGACGAACGACATGGTTGGGTTGAGGACGAAGTCCACGGCGCCGAGCGCGGCGGGCCTGCGGTCGATTTCCCGGACTGTTCCACCCGGCTCGATGACGGCGATTCGACGGTCTGAACCCGCGAACTCGCCGAGGACGACCCGGCCGTTGTCGGCGATGGCGAGATGGGCGAAGTCGCTCAGAAGCATGGAATCGTCTCCCGGGGCCACGACCCCGCCCTTGGCCATGGGGACGCGAAGCTGGACGGCGGAGCCGCCGCCGCCAAAGGAGAGCACGTCATGGATGGCCAGCCACGGCGGGTTGCGGCCGGCAAACCGGAGCTGGTCAAAGCCAATGAACGCCATGCGGCCGTTTCGGCTGACGGCTCCCCGGAGCGGCTGGATGCCCCTGCATGGCTTGGGGACACCCTCGGGGTCCACGACGAACGGGCAGATGGAGCCAGCCGGGGTGATGAGATCGTCCGCCACGAAGATGTCGTTGCCACTGAAGACCCTGCCATCCAGGGCGAGACCGCCGGTCCGCTGGTAGAAGCGGGTGCCCTTGCCCACCTGTTCGAGCAGCTCGAGCCCGGGTCGCGCGATCACGCGGTAGGTGGCCACGTCCCTGGGGTTGGGGCCGAAGTCCGGGGCGAGAAAGGTAGCCTCGAAGAGGACCTCGCCCGCGTCGTTGATGGCGTGCTCGAACGTGAGTGGCGAGAGGCCTGGCTGGGCGGGATTGGGCTCCAGGGTGAGGACGTCGACCCCAGTCTTGGTGCTGCCCACCTCGGCGACGACCTCATACTCGTAGTAGGGCGTGCCGCCAACGTCGCCGGCCCTCGCGTGAAACGATGCGATGCAGGATGCGAGGACGAGGCTCCAGGCGGTGGCGAGATGGGCGCGCATTGGGATGCAAGTTGGTTGTGAAATTCACGCGGATGGGCCCCCCGCAAGGGCTTTTCCTTCGATGGACTAGCGAAGACGCAACACAAGCCCGCGCGCCGGATCAATGGAAAACTGGATGGGGCTTGCGTGGCGGGTGCATCTCACTCCCCCCCGGTGTTCTCTGACGGGTGATTTGTGACGGGGTAAGTTTCCGAAAGATTTTCCGGGACTCTGGTTCCCTTTCCCGGCATTCCGCGCCCTGAATGGTGTTCCCAAACACAATGCAGGGGCGGCCGTTTGACCCTCTGGAACTGGCCGAGATCCGCGGCCTGCTTCACGACCACCCGGACTGGAGCCGCTACCAGCTGAGCCGAGAACTGGCCCGCCGGTGGAACTGGCAGGGTTCCAATGGCCAGCTCAAGGACATGGCCGCCCGAACCTTGCT
>CAIYFP010000439.1 GCA_903925515.1 uncultured Verrucomicrobiota bacterium | reverse complement strand
GGGGCCCCGGTACTCGGTCGCCACCGTGCGCGGGAAGCTGGTGTTATAGACGATGTTGACGGCACCCACCTTGGCCGAGGGGATGGAGACGGGGCGACCCAGGCCGCGAAACTCGCGTTCGGTCCAGTACATGGTTCGCGACGGCTTGCTGGCGCTTCCGGAGACCACGTAGGTCACGGTGTTCAGGAGGAAGATGTTGGCGCCGTTGGTGACGAAGCTGGAGCCGCCGCCGGGGTTTTTGTAGGAGGCTGGCAAGGTGGCCGTCGTGTAGGCTTGGGCCTTGCGCCACGTGATCTGGATGGGGCCCGCCTGGATGGCATGCACGGCCCGGGCGTGCGGACTCCAGTAGTAGCCCGCGTTGGAATGGCCGTTGGTCGTGTGGGGCTCCGCCAGCCAGTACCGTTCCTTTAGGATGTTCAACGGCAGGCCGGCCTCGTCGAGGTCCGGCACCGGGATCACGCTGCCGAAGGAATAGGGCGCCGCCCTTTCAAAGAAGGATCCGCCAACGGCCCATTGCTCGGCCAGGAAGACAGGCAGGTTGGTCCCGCCGAGGGACAAGGTGGGTAGCTGCACGTCCACCCGCGCGTCGGCAAACGGCGTGGTTCCGTTCAGGCGCGGGGAACCGGACCGCGTGACCCAGTCCCACGGCACCGGACCGCCACTGTACGGCGCCCATCCGCGAAACTGACCCGGGCTTGCCTCATTGAAGCTCCCCGATTCAGTCTCGGAGCTTGGTGCCGGCGCGCGGCCATCCGAGCCCGCAGGAACACCGGCCTGGCTCGTGAGCGGCAACCCCAATGCTCCCCTCGCGTTCACTCGCTCGCGGGAAACGTCAGACTGGATGGGCAGGGTCTCGGCGGCATGGAGCACGGCGACGGCCGGCAGGCATGTCGCCCATGCAAGGAGGATTCGGACCAAGAAGCCCCCGGTTGCAGGCCACGGACGGCGGCCGCGGGTTGTCGCGTTGGAAGAATGCGGGTTCATGGTTCTCAGTTCAGTCGAAACCTTGGGAGGGGAAACGGATGCCATGGGCTATTGGACGCGCATGATGAACGCGAGGACGTAGAAGGGAGGCATGACATTGCGGGGCGCACCCGAGCCAGCGACCCCGGAGACGAAGGACGGCAGGGTGAAGGAGTGACCGTGCCCTCCGGCCTCGGACGTCGTGACAGTGCCTAATTGGTTGTTGGCAGCCCGTAGCCCCCTGTCCTGAGGACTGGCTTTGTTATCAATCGCCGCCACCCGGTACTCATGCGGGCCGTCGGCATCCGAGCCGGTCCGTCCACGCAACCGCACAGAAGAATGGCGATGACTCGGGAGTTCGCTGGTCTGATGCGAGTAAGTCTCCCGACCCGCTGTCGTCCAAGGCACGTTGGGACTGCCAGCAAAGCTCGCAAACAACGACCCCACGACTTCCTGAGGCAACACGGCAGTGTACCCGATGTCAGGCGACATAACGAACCGGCCCCGGAGGTCGGGCGTGCGAACCCCGGCCACGACCGAGCCATCGCACAAGACCCAACCCGGTGGCGGCTGGGCACCGGTCCACATCAGGATCGTTCCCACCGGCGCCATGCCCAGTCCATTCAACCCACCGGCCTCGGCATTGCCTTGGACCGTGACGTTGCCACTCACCACCAAGCCCGAAGACGCCATGGATCCCGCCACGTCCAGCGGCACCGTGGGGTTGGCCTTGTTGATGCCGACGTTGGACCCGCTCGCGGACACCCGGGGTTGCCTGTCTGAGCCCACGATGTTCCGGGCCGACCTCGCGCGGGTGGACAGCAAGGAATACGCCCCGGCCACCAACCGCGTCCTCGGCGCGACCGTCAACCAACCGTCCTGCGTGCCCGGTCCCTTGACCGTGACCTCGAGGAATCGGTCGGAGGCATTGGAGGTCCCAAAAACGGACGCCAGAGGGGGGCGCGACTCGGGTCCGTGCATGGAGCCCTCACCCAGCATCACCGCGAACCGCCCATCCCTCACGGTCATCGTCTGTTGCTCGGTCCACAACAACCCGCCGCCGACCAAGTTGTCCCATACCCGAAACACCGCCACGTAGTTGACCGCGTTCGTTGAGCCCAACGGTTGGCCCGTGGGGTCCACCAACCTCCCTTGGAACGCAAGGACGTCCGGCGGAAGCAGCGTCGGCTGCCCAAGGACAAGAGCCACGCCAGACGTCCCCCACAAGCCAAGGAGAAATCCGGCAAGGCACCGAAGAATCTGGAGTCGCGCTTTCATAGGCATGGTTCGAGTTGCGAGAAGCCAAAGACGGGTCATGGGACGCGGACGAGGTACGCCAGCACGTAGTAGGGCGGCATGTTGTCCAAGGGCGCTCCTCCGCCCACCCCCGACGAAGGCGTCGGGGGAAGATCCAGGGCGTGCTGGTGCCCCGAATTGCCAGTCGTGGAGATGTTGGAACGGACGTCGGCGGAGACCTCGTTCCCGGTGGCAAGGAACCCAGCAGGGTGCCTCATGGGTGACCATTCGTCCCAGTTCCGGTGCGCTTCTCCCAAAAAGCTATGTTGATGCCCCCAGCGGGTGTCCGTGCCACCCGTCGCCGATGGAATCGAATGGGCATGGGCAGGAAGCTCGGCCTCCGTCAGCACATGCCGCTCCGCCCCGCCGGTTTGACCCACGGCCCGATCCGTCAACCCCGCGCCTGCGCCGGCCCCCAGGACAAACCTGCCGCGGAGGTCCGGGGTCCTGAACCCGTTCACGACCGTTCCATCGCACAGCGCCCAGCCCTGCGGCTTGTCCACCACCGTCCCCGACCACAAGATCACCGAGCCGACTGGCGCCGCCCCCCGGCCCGTCCAATTCCGCGCCGTAGCGACCCCGCGCACGTCTGCATTGCCACCCACACGGATCGCCCCGGAAGCCTTCGCCGTCCCTGCCACCTGCAATGCCGCCGCAGGGTTCGTCACGTTGATCCCAACCCTGGTCTCCACGATCGAGATCACGTTCGCGCTGCCGCTGTTCACCAAACGGTCCGCCACCATGGCGTGACGGCTCACCAACGCGTACGCCCCGGGCACCATCCGAACCCGCGGTGCCGTCGTGAAGTCCGCTCGGCCCGGCCCCACTCCATTCACCGTCGCCTCAAGGAATCGATCCGAAGCCGTGGACGACCGGAAGACGCTCGCCAAGGCAGGGCGCGGTTCGGTCCCAAAGGGCCCGCCCCTGCCCAACTGGATGCTGTACCTGCCCCCGTCCACCGTCACCGTCTGCTGCTCCGACCAGATCAACGTCCCGCCGCTCGAAGCATCAAAAACCCGGAACACCACGTCGTAGTTCCTTGGCTCCGACTTGCCCAAGGGCTCGCCATCGCCGTTCACCAAGGTCCCCTGATACGCCACAAAGTCGGGGGGCGTCGGGCCTTGGCCGTACAAGGGTGTAGGGATCAGCAGCAGCAGCGGCAGCATCAGCGTCAGTTTCAGCATCAGCATCAGCATCCGCATCGGCGGCAGCATCAGGATCCGACGCGCCCAAGCGCCCTGCCCCGCGTTTCCATCCCTCTTCATCATCGCTTCCATCATGACCTCCTCACTTCACCCTTCAGCCTTCAACCTTCACCCTTCACTCCTCACGGCACCGTCAACGCCGCCACATCCGAGATCCGGTTCAACGTGAACGGCCCCGAAATCCGGAACTCCCGCGTGTCCGACGTCCCGCCCGCACGCGCCAATCCAACGACCCGGATCGTCTCGATGTACCACCCGCTCACCCGCTGGCCCGACGTCATCGCAAACACGTTCGCCGGCGGCGGCGTCACCCG
>CAIYFP010000438.1 GCA_903925515.1 uncultured Verrucomicrobiota bacterium | reverse complement strand
CCCCCAGCTCCCGCCCCTCCACCGTCAGGCCGATGCCCTCGCCGTCGCCCTCCAGACCATCCTCCGCGAGTACCGCTACCTCCAGGCCGTCGCCCAGAACATCTGATGCCGGCCCCGTCCCGTTCCACCGCCATGCTCCGTTTTGCCAGTTCCCTCCAACACACGAACGCCATGAAGACCAACAAGGCACTCACGCTCGTCGAGTTGCTCGTCGTCATTGCCATCATCGCTATCCTCGCCGGCATGCTCCTGCCAGCCCTCGCCAAGGCCAAGGCCTCTTCCATCCAGTGCGTCTCCAACGTCCGCCAGATCGGCTTGGCCTCCCATGCCTACGCTCTCGACTCGAACGACAAGCTTCCCGCCCACGTGACGGAGCGCACCGCACCCCCGGGCACCCCGGACACTCCCGAGGCCCGCTCGCCTTATTCCTATCGCCAAATCCTCCTTCCCTACGTCGGGAGCGCCACCAACTGCTTCCGCTGCACCGCCGGACCCAAATGGGACCTGCCCAAGCCCGACGCATGGTTCACGACCGACTACGGCAACAACCACAATGAATCCAACCTCGACGGCGCGGCCCAGCGGGCATGGTACGTCTCCAACCCGGACTTCGGTTTCAACGAGACCACGACCCTTGGTAGCTTTCGCAATCCATCGGAGTTCCTCTTCCTTGGCGATGCCGGACGCGCCAACGGCTCCCCTTCGCGCGGCGGCCTCTGTCCCCAGCCATGGGACTTCGACGACTTCGCGTCCGCCAACCAACAGGCACGTCTCCTCGGGCGCCATAACATGCGGGCAAGCCTCACCTATGCGGATGGCCATGCCGAATCCAAGAAGCCAGGCCTCACGTGACGCTCCTCCGACGACAACGAGTGGCGGCGCCTCGACATCGCGGGCGGGCTGCGGCGACGTCGCCAACCCTCGCGCCCAGGGGGACGGGTGAACCGACCCTGCACCGGCCCTCGATGACGCGACGTCCCCCGCCTTCGCCCCGCGATCGTCGGACGCGCCTCCCATCTTCAACTCGCCTCCGGTCACGCCCCCTTCCATGGCGAGGGCTCCGACAGCACCACGCGCAGCCTTCACATCCAGCCCCTCGATGGTTCCACCCAAATCCCCGCGTCAGGAGGTGGGAAACTCGCGATCCGGAAGCGGGCCCGCCGCGGCAGGCTTCGTGCCGACGCGCCATCGGAGCGAAGGGGCCTGAACCCAAGCATGGGCATCCCTGGAACTGCATTCTTCGCGTCATGGCGGCCTGGCGCGAGGAATGCCCCGCTGCATGCCTCCCGGAATCCATGCAGGGGGCGCCGTGGATTTTTCTCGCCAGGACGCCGAGACGCCAGGAGGACCCGTCTTGTCGGCGCCCCCTGCGGCGCTGCGTGAGGCGAGAGCCGGGCCCTCAGTAACTCGCGCGGGGATCAGGGGTTCCACTTCCCCGCTTGGCACCCCACGCCCGCCCCGGAGATACTCCCAGCCGTGATCAACGTCGGAATCATCGGCACCGGCTTCATGGCCGTGGCACATATCCGGGCCTACCGAAAGGTCCCCAATGCCCGAATCGTCGCCCTCGCCAACCCAAGTGGACGCCACCTCGACGGCGACTTCTCCCACGTCGCCGGCAATGTCGGCTCCCAGGAACCCGTCCGCCTCGACATGTCCGCCGTGCGCGCCTACCGCCGCGTCGAGGACCTCCTCGCCGACCCCGACGTCCACGTCATCGACATCTGCACCCCCACGCCCACCCACGTGGACCTCTGCCTCGCCGCGCTCGCGGCCGGCAAGCATGTGCTCGTCGAGAAGCCCATCGCCCGTACCAGCGCCGAGGCCCGGCGCATCGCCGCTGCCGCAGCCCTCGCCGCCGCCAAGGGCATTTTCCTGATGCCCGCGCTCTGCATCCGCTTCTGGCCCGAGTACGCATGGACCCGCCAGGTCATCGCCTCGGGCATCCATGGCAAGGTCCTCGACGCGCGGTTCCGACGCGTCGCCCAGGCCCCCGGCTGGGGCCATGGCCATTTCCTCAGGGGCGACCAGTCCGGCGGCGGCCTCCTCGACCTCCACGTCCATGACACGGACTTTGTCGTCCACTGCTTCGGGCGCCCTGCCTTTGTCACGTCCTCCGGCTACTCCCGCGTCAGCGGCGCCATCGACCACGTCGTCACGCTCTTCCATTACCCAGGCGGCCCCACCGTGTCCGCCGAGGGCAGTTGGGCCATGTCCGACGGCTTCGGATTCAACATGGCATTCACCGTCAACCTTGAGCGTGCCACCCTCGACTTCGACATCGCCCGAGGGAACGACGCCCTCCGCGTCTTCGTCCCCGGCCAAGCCCCGGTGACCGTCAAGCCCGACGGTGGCGACGGTTACGTCGGCGAGCTCCGCCACTTCATCGACTCCATCGCCGCCCGCCGCGCCCCCTCCGTCGTCACCCCCGCCGACGCCGTCTCGTCCATCGAGGTCTGCGAGGCCGAGGAACGTTCCATCCAGGAATCCGCCACCATCCCGCTGCCGTGACCGACTCCATCGAGGTCCGCGCCGGGTTCGCCCCGCCGCGTGCACTGCGCCATGCCGTCTTCGACTGGGACGGCACCCTCTCCTTCGTCCGCGCCGGCTGGGGCGAGGTCATGCTCAAGCTGTTCCTCTCTCACCTGCCCCATGCCCCCGGCGAGGACGACGCCGCCCGCCGGCGCCTTGCCCATGACGACATCTGGCGACTCAACGGCAAGCCCACCATCCACCAGATGCAGTGCCTCGCAGACCGCGTCGCAGACCGCGGCGGGCCCCGGCGCGAGGCCTCCGCCTACCAGGCCGAGTACGCGCACGACCTCCGGCGCATGGTCGATGCCCGCATCGAAGACGTCCGCTCCGGTCGCCGCGACGCATCGGCCTACCAACCGCCCGGCACCCGCGCCTTCCTGTCCGCGCTCGCGTCGTCCGGCGTCGTCCTGCACGTCGTCAGCGGAACCGAGCTTCGCCACGTCGCGGCGGAGGTCGCCGTCCTTGGGGTTCAGCCCTTCTTTGGCAACCGCATCCATGGCCCGGCCGGCCCGGACGACCGCGCCTTCTCCAAGCGCGGCGTGATGGAAGGGATCCTCTCCTCGGACCGTGCCCCCGGCGAGTCCCTCGTGGTGTTCGGCGACGGCCACGTCGAGATCGAGCAAGGCAAGCTCCTCGGCGCCACGGCGGTTGCCGTCGCAACGGACGAGGAGTCGTTCGGCTCAGGCCGCATTGACGCCGCCAAGCGCCAGCGCCTCAACGGCGTCGGCGCCGACATGGTCATACCGGACTACGCGTCCAGCCCCGAGATCCTCGGCCGCCTTGGCCTCGCGCATCGGCCCCGCCCCCGAGCGACCGCCTCACCGGGGCCTTCCAGCGGCTCCCACGATACGGCATAGCAAAAGCAATGGATTTCTTTGGGTAATTGAAACGAACGAGGCCAGTCGCAGCCCCTCTTTTCCAAAGCCAATTCCGGTTCGCTGCGGCAGAGCACTTGCTACAACAAGGCGCCGTCGCGCGCGTTGCCATGAATCGAATCGCCTTGCTTGCCTGCCTCAGCGTCCTCACCGGCCTTCTCCTGTCGGCCATCGGCACCCCACCGCTGGCCGCGCAGTCCATTCAACCCGACATCCGGCGATTCCAAATTCTCTCCGGACGGCCAGTCCTTGACATCCAGCCCGTGCCGTCCGCCCAAGCCTACGAGATCCATGGCGCCCCCGACATGGGACACGGCTTCACCCTCCTGCAGGGCGCATGGACCAACTTCCAATGGACCGCCGCCAGCCCATGGGCCGCCGACTCCCTCGTCCTCCGTGCGACAGCGAAGGTCCTGTCCGTTGACTCCGTCGCCGCCGTCAACCTTCTCAACCGCATTGGCTACGGCCCCACGCCCGACGAACTGGAGACGATCACCCAGACCGGGGTGGACGCATGGATCAACCAGCAACTCTCGCCGGAGACCATCCCGGAGAACCTCGACTCGCTCACCCCTTTCGCCCCAGGCTGGCGCAAGGTCGTCGCCTCGGGCACCGGATCCTCCTCCACCCTCTACCTCTACCTCGACGGACCCGGCGACGTTTACCTGGACAACCTGCGCCTCGTCGCCGGCGCCACCGAGAACCCCTCGGGCATCAACCTGATCCGGAACGGCAGCTTCGAGTCCCCGCTCGGCCCCGAGTGGGTCATGGCGACCAACGTCAACACCTCCGCACGAAGCGCCGAGTTCGTCCAGAATGGCTCCGCCAGCTTCCACCTCGTCTCCACCGAGGCCGGCTCCACCCGCTCCTCCGCCATGGTTCAGGACCTGTCCACCACCCTCGCCCCCAGCCAGCCGTACACCCTGTCCTTCTGGTATTACACTGCCGACACCAACCGCGTGCTGACCGCGCGACTCAGTGGAAACGGCATTGCCACCGACCAGCCCACCGACGGCCGCACCATCACCCCCGCCACCTACGCCTCCGCCCTCGCCATGGGCGGAAGCATCGCCCAGCTGCGCGCATGGCACCTCGTGCGCGCCATCCAGTCGAGGCGCCAGCTCAACGAGGTCCTCCGCCAGTTCCTCGAAAACCATTTCGTTACCGAATACTCCAAGTCCGCCGACTTCTTCGACGGCCGCGGCTACCCCTCCGGCACGGCCGCCCAGCCTGCCACCCAGGTTGAGTTCGACGAGAACCAACGCTGGCAGGCCGCCCTCCTCCGCCCTTCCGTCACCTTCCATGACCTCCTCCGGATCAGCGCGGAGAGCCCCGCCATGATCATCTACCTCGACACCGTGAACTCGCGCGGCACCCTCTCGAACGGGCGCTACCAGGTGGCCAACGAAAACTACGCCCGCGAACTGTGCGAGCTCTTCTGCATGGGCGCGGACAACGGCTACGACCAAGGCGATGTCGTCCAGCTCTCGCGAGTCTGGACCGGCTGGACCACCGAGATCCGCGCCCCCGCCGACTACTCCAACCCCTTCGCCCCACGGTCCACCGTTTACAAGGACCCTGCCGCCACCAACCGCACCTCCGTTACCAACCTCGTCGGCAAGTGGACGCTCCGGTACAGCGCCACACGCCATGACCCACGCGCGAAATACCTCTTCCACCACAAGGACCCCATCGGCAATCCCCTCGCCGGCAGGCCGAAGTCCGTGCCTGCTCGCTTTGGCCCGCCATGGGCCGGCCGCTCCTACGGCATCGCCTTCGGCGCCAGCAACTACCAAACCAACACCATCCAGGAGGCCTACCAAGTCCTCGCCCACATGGCCAACCTCCCCTTCACCCAGGAGTTCATCGTCGTGAAGCTCTGCCGCCTCTTCATCCACGACGACTTCCGCACCGGATACAACTTCACGGACAACGCCTCCTCGCCCGAGGAGGACCTCGTCAAGGCCGCCATGCTCGCATGGGAAAACCCGCCGGCCGGCGGCCCCAAGGGACAGCTTCGCCCCGTCCTCCGCGTCCTCCTCAACTCCCCCATGTTCCGCTCCACCCTCGCCAGCCAACACAAGGTCCGCACCCCGCTCGAGTTTTCCATCGCCGCCATCCGCGCCTTCCGCACCAGCAAGCCCGAGGGCGGCTTCACCGCCGACTCCAACGGCGTCGGCATCCAGACCATGCTCAACCGCGCCGGCCGCATGCGGCTCTTCGACCGCGCCGAACCCGACGGCTACCCCGAGGCCGGCGAGGGCTGGATCAGTGCCGGCACCTTGGCCGAGCGCCTCCGCTACGTCCAAGCACTCGCCTCGCGCTCCACCGGGGCGGACCCACGACCCTCGGGCGAGCTCGACTCCAGCACCTTCATCGACCCCGTCGCCCTCCTCCGCGCCAAGAAACCCGCCGCCCTCGCCGATGCCGGCGCGGCAGCGGACTACCTCCTCCATCTCCTTTTCCCCGCCGAGGGCACCGCAAACCTTGCCTCCT
>CAIYFP010000437.1 GCA_903925515.1 uncultured Verrucomicrobiota bacterium | reverse complement strand
GGCTGCCGTCCCCGCAAGAAGCGGCGCGTCTAGCAACAACAACACCCTTTTGCACCATGGCACGTTACACTGGTCCTCGAGTTCGAATCAGTCGCAGGCTTGGAGTCCCGATCTTCGGGGCATCCAAGTATCTGGAGCGCCGTCCGCATCCGCCGGGAGTTCACGGCCCGAAGAGCCGGCGCAAGAACAGCGACTACGCGGTGGGCTTGCTTGAGAAGCAGAAGCTGCGTTACTTCTACGGTTTGCAGGAGCGGCAGTTCCGCAACGTTTATGAGAGCGCGCTGCGAATGCGCGGGGTCACGGGCGAGAAGATGCTGCAGATTCTCGAGACCCGGCTTGACAACGTGGTGTATCACGCTGGTTTCGGGATCACGCGTCCGGGGGCACGCCAGTTTGTCGCGCATGGGCACGTCAAGGTGAACGGACGGAAGGTGACGGTTCCCTCGTATGCTGTTCGAGTGGGGGACATCATCGAGGTTAGGGATCACAAGACCTCGAAGGCAGCTGCCCAGAAAAGCCTTGAATCTTCCACTGCACGGGTGGTTCCGGATTGGGTCGAGGTGGACCGTGAGAGCTTGAGGGCTCGCTTGCTGCGCATCCCGACCCGTGAAGAAATCAATCCGATCGCCAACGAGCAGGCCGTCGTCGAGTTTTACTCCCGCTAACATACAACCTGCGGCCCGCAGGGTCGGGCCGTGTGCAATTATATGGGGTTGGGGTACCAAGCGGGAGGGGTACCATGGCCCAGTTTGAAATTGCAAGGAGATCAAAATGCCAGTTCGACTAGGTCGGTTTGAGTTGCCCAAGAGGCTGGTCAAGGACGAGTCGTCCTCGACCGATACATACGCAAGGTTTGTTGCCGAGCCGTTTGAGACGGGATACGGCCACACGATTGGAAATTCGCTGCGCCGGGTCTTGTTGTCGTCCCTGGAGGGCGCGGCGATCACCTCCATCAAGGTTGATGCCGCAATGCATGAGTTTACTGCGATTGACGGCGTGGTCGAGGACGTGACGGACATTGTGTTGAACCTCAAGAAGGTAAAGTTCAAGGTTCACTCCCGTGAGGTGCAAACGTTGATGCTTTCCGTCAACAAGGAGGGCGTGGTCACTGCCGGGGACATCCAGCTGAATCAGAACGTCGAGTTGGTCAACCCTGGCCAACATATATGCACCCTCGACCGGAAAAGGAAGTTCGAGGTCGAGATGGAGGTGAGGGTTGGGCGGGGATTCTGCCCCGGGGACGAGAACAAGAAGCAGGACCAGGCGATTGGGGTGATCGCGGTTGATTCCTTGTTTTCGCCGGTGACGAGGGTTCGGTACGGGGTGGAGGCAGCCCGCGTTGGTCAGCGAACGGATTATGACAAGCTTATCATTGAGGTGTGGACAGACGGTCGTTTGTCTCCGGATGACGCATTGACGCAGGCCTCCGCGATCTTGCAGCATCACCTTGACGTGTTCGTGGGGTATGACAAGAACGCGATCGAGTTTGAGGCGGAGGCCAAGCCACAGGACGACGAGAAGGCCAAGATGCGGAAGCTTCTCAACATGTCCGTGAACGAGATCGAGTTGAGCGTCCGGGCGGCGAACTGCCTTAACAATGCCAACATCACGACGGTTGGCCAACTGGCGATGAAGTCCGAGCAGGAGATGCTTAAGTATCGCAATTTTGGAAAGAAGTCGTTGAACGAGATCAAGGAGAAGCTCGCGGCTCTGGGCCTTGGGCTTGGCATGTCCTTCGAGCAAGGGCTTCTTGAGCCGCAGCCGGAGCCCGCTCCCAATCTTTAACTCACAATCCCATGCGTCACCTCAAGCGGAACACCAAGTTTGGCCGGAAAGGAGAGCATCGCAACGCGATGCTCACCAACCTCGCGGCCAGCATTATCAAGCATCGTCGGGTCACGACGACGGTCACCAAGGCCAAGGTTGTGCGGCAGGTCGTCGAGAAGCTCATAACGCTTGGGCGGCACGCGATCGGCGCGACGCCGGAGCGGAATGTTCACTTGAGACGCCTGGCCGCCGGGCGACTTCGTCAGCAGCCGCGATCCCTCTTCCGTGGCACCCCCAAGACACGCGGCAAGGAACTCCGCCAGGCGTGGCGGGAGAACCATGATGTTATTCACATCCTGTTTGACAAGATCGCGCCGCAGTTCAGGGAGAGGGCGGGTGGGTACACCCGCATCGTGAAGCTCGGTCAGCGGCAAGGGGATTCGGCTCAACTCGCGATCATCGAGTTGGTCGAGGGTACCGAAGCCGTTTTGGCAGCGCCTGACGCGGTGACATCTGGCGAATCTGGAATGGCCAACGGATAGATTCCGGAGGCTCGCGGCCGGTTGGCAGGCGTTTCGTGCCTAGGGTCGGGTTCCCCGAGTGGGATCCCGGCCTTTTGGCGTATCGTTCGCCGACATTGGGGTATCGGCTGGAACCCCCAGGGACTTTTTGGCCAGATAGGATGGCCATGTCCTTGCCTTGAAGCCCTCGTAGACTGCCGTATTGAGGGTCAAGCGTTGGGACTTGCACCGGGTGACGCGACGGTGTTTTGAAGTGCCGAGCGGGCAGGGCGAGTGATGTTGGGACATGTGCCGTGGGGAGAGGCGTGAGGACGAAGCCTTTCCGCTGCGGCCTGTGACGGACAACCCACGGGGCCCAAGGGCTTGCATGGAGCAACCCGGGGGCTGCGGCTCTTTTCGCGTCCCGCGTCGTGGCTCGATTCTCAATGACCCCGGCGGGTTTGCTCGTCGGTCGCGCCTCCTTGGACACCTGGTTCCCTCGCGCGATAGACCGGCCAATCGTGAGATACGATACCGGGCAGGAAGTCATGGAGAGGAGCCGGGCAGCACCCATCCCGGGTGCAAGCGTCGCCGGTTATCGAGTGATCGATGCCATATCTTGGGTGCGTGAGTTCGGCAGTGGCGATCCGGAGAATGCTTGATTCAAGCCGACCGGTTCTGGGACGAGCTTGGAGGGGCGTCGCGGCGCTCGGGATCCGAGGGAGCCTTGGTCTGGGCTTTCAGGGAGGGGGATTGGCTCCTTAAAAGGACGCCTTCGCGCGAGAGGGCGATGAACCGACCGTCCATGGCGGGTCATGGGGGCCTTGTCCGGAAGAGATAACCGGGAAGGATGGGAAGGGCCGGAGAGTTGCCTTGCTGACCGCCTTGGGTCTTCGTCGTCGGCGAGGGTGACGGAGGGCAAGCGCCCAACACCCTGCGACGTCGGAGCCACCGGTGATGGGGCGCCGGATTCGTTTCCAGCAGGGCGGCCAAGCGAGTCCTTGTCGTCGGGGCGAATCGCGGGCAAAAAGAACAGATGAACTCCCCGGGATCCCGTTGCATAGGCGAGCGCCATGGCGTGTTTGGCACGGAGGAGCGATCCAGTGCGCTGGTGCATCGGCTCATGCCGTGGATCGCGACGTGCCTTGTGCTTGCCGTCACCCATGCTGGGGGAGCGATGGAGATCCGGTTCAGCGCCTCGCGCGACAAGGTGGTGCTACGCGGGCCGGATGCGACCCAGCAGCTCGTCGTTACGAGCCCTGATGGCTCGGACGCGACCCCCCTTGCCCGCTGGAGGGTGGAGCCGGCGGGAATTGCCATGGTTGACGCGGGTGGGCGCGTGAAGCCGACGGCCAACGGTTCGGGCAAGGTGGTGGCGCGGCTTTCGGACGGTTCGGAGGCCTCGGCCTTGCTTGAGGTCGTCTCCTTCGAGGAGTCCCTGCCGGTTCACTTCGCCAACCGCGTGGTTCCGATCTTCACCAAGTACGGTTGCAACGGCGGCGGCTGTCACGGGAAGGCATCGGGGCAGAACGGGTTTCGGCTTTCGTTGCTCGGGTTCGAGGCGGAGGAGGACTACGAGCATCTCGTGAAGGAGGCGCGGGGCCGGCGGTTGTTCCCGGCGGCGCCCGAGCGTTCGTTGCTGCTGACCAAGGCGGTGGCGCAGGTGCCGCATGGCGGCGGCAAGCGCATGGAGCCGGGCTCCGACGACTACAACCTGCTCGTCCGATGGATCCGGCAGGGGATGCCCGTGGGCAAGCCCGACGCGCCGACGGTAGCCAAGCTCGAGGTCTTCCCGGCGATGCGCACGCTGAAGGCGGACGCCTCCCAGCAACTGGCCGTCACGGCCATCTACACGGACGGCTCCACCGAGGACGTCACCCGCAGCGCCTTGTTCGAGGTCAACGACCGTGACTTGGCGCGGGCCGACGACCATGGCGTGGTCAAGGCCTTCAACCTGCCGGGGGAGTTCGCCGTCATGGTCCGGTACCAAGGAAAGGTTGCGACGTTCCGGGGCACCATCCCGCTGGGCGCGCCCGTCGCGTCCACGCCGCCGGTTCGGAACCTTGTGGACGAGCATGTCTTCAGGCGCCTGCGCGAGGTGGGCATCCCGCCGAGCGGCCTTTCGGACGACTCCACCTTCCTGCGGCGCGTCTCCATCGACATTGCCGGACGACTTCCCGCCCCGGCCGAGGTTTCGGCATTCTTGGCGGACCGGTCGAAGGGGCGGCGCGACGCCGCGATCGAGCGGCTGCTTGGCAGCACGGACTACGCGGATTGGTTTGCGAACAAGTGGGCGGCGTTGCTTCGGAACAAGCGCGGCGAGGGGCGTCATGCGCGCGGGACGATGGCGTTTCATGGGTGGATACGAGACGCGCTCGACCGCAACGTGCCCTACGACCGCATCGTGCGCGACGTGCTGACGGCCTCGGGCGACATGGGGGAGAACCCGCCGGTGGCGTGGTTCCGGCAGGTGAGCAGCATGCAGGCGCAGCTTGAGGACTCGGCGCAGCTTTTCCTGGGTCAGCGCCTTCAGTGTGCCCAGTGCCATCACCATCCCTATGAGCGTTGGAGCCAGCAGGACTATTGGAGCTTTGGGGCGTTCTTTGCCCAGGTGGGGCGTCGGCCCGGCAGCCAGCCCGGCGAGGACGCCATCGTGCACAAGCGCGGCGTCGCGGAGGCGACGAACAAGAAGAACGGGAAGCCGGTGCGTCCTGCGGCGCTGGGTTCCAGCGTGGGCGAGCTGGGGCCCGACGATGACCCGAGGGCGGCGTTGGCCGATTGGATGACGTCGCCGCGCAACCCATGGTTCGCGCGGGCCTTGGTGAACCGATACTGGAAGCACTTCATGGGGCGCGGGCTGGTGGAGCCCGAGGACGACCTGCGCGACACGAACCCGCCGACGCATCCGGAGCTGCTCGACGCGTTGGCGGCGGAGTTCGTGCGCGGGGGTCATGACCTGAAGGCGTTGGTGCGGTTGCTCACGCGCAGCTCGACCTACCAGCTTGCTGCGGAGCCCAACGAGCACAACGCGCGCGACCGCCATCATTTCTCGCGCTTCTACCCGCGGCGACTCGCGGCCGAGGTGCTCCTCGACGGCGTGCATGCGGTGGTGGGGGCGGAGCCCAAGTTTGAAGGCGTGCCGGCGGGCACGCGCGCGGTGTGCCTGCCCGACAACAGCTTCAACGCCAGCTCGTACTTCCTGACGGTGTTTGGCCGTCCCGACGCGAGCTCCTCTTGCGAGTGCGAACGTTCTCAGGATGCGTCGCTGAGCCAGGCGTTGCATCTGCTCAACTCGAAGGACCTGCAAGGCAAGTTGGCCGCCGAGGGTGGCACGGCGGCACGGCTCGCCGCCGACCCGCGACCCGAGGAGACGCGGGTGCGCGACCTTTATTTGCTCGCGCTTGGACGCGAGCCGCGGCCGGACGAGGTCCGCTTGGCCCGGGAACACCTTGCGAAGAAGACCGGCAAGGCCACGGACGACGCCGGCCGGGCCAAGGTCCGGCGCGAGGCCTTCGAGGACTTGGTCTGGGCCTTGGTCAACACCAAGGAGTTCCTCTTCAACCATTGACGCCGCCAGCCCATGGCATTCCAGACCGTCGCGCCCACGTTGGGACGCAAGGCAACGACCGGGGCCAAACGCCGTCAAGTCCCGCGGCCCATCCGGCAACTCCTGCCGGCCCGGTTCGGTGGCAATGCGGCCGTCAGCGTGATGGTCCTCTCGTGGCAGGCGTTCGCACAGCTGCCGCAAGCGGTCCTTGACTCGGTCTATCCCCCCGGTGGGCTCCCTGGATCGACCCACACGGTCACCGTTCATGGGACGGACCTCGACGATCCTTTGGGGTTGGTATTTGACGATGCCCGGGTGACGGCGCGGCCGAGGGCAGGGTCCCCGAGCACGTTTGAGGTCACGATTCCGGCCGGGGTTGCGATGGGCGCCATGGACGTTCGGTTCGTCGGCCGGTTTGGAGTGTCGAACCCGCGCGTGTACAGGATCGATGGCGTGCCGGCCGTTTCCTCGGACGTCACCAACTCGACGGCGGCGAGCGCGATCAAGGTTCATGGGGGCTCCGCCGCATGGGGCAAGGTCGCGGCGGGTGGCACGGCGTGGTTCGAGATGGATGCACGCGCCGGGCAACGTGTCCTCGCCCGCGTGCTTGCTTCGGAGCTCGACTCGCGATTGTCGCCGATGCTGGTCGCGTTCGGGATGGAGGGCCGGGAATGGGCGCGAGCGCGTCGCTCGGGCCTCCTTGATTTGGTCGCGCCCTCCAATGGCCCGGTACGCGTGCAGGTGCTCGACGCGCAGTATCGGGGGGGCGACGGCTACTTTTTCCGGTTCGAGAACGTGCAGGGCCCCCATATCGAGCTTGCGGTCCCGTGCGTGCTTACGGCCGGCACGAACCAGCGGGTGACGTTGGTGGGGCGACGGCTGCCGGGAGGGCGCCCGAGCGGGTTGAAGGGTGCGGATGGCGTGGTGTTGGAGCAGGTCGAGGTCGAAATGGCCGCGCCATCCATTTCAGCGCAGGCCTTGCGTTGGCCCGTCGATGCGCTGAGGCGCGGCAGCTCGGCCTCGGTGACCCCGTGGACATGGCCGTGGCATCATGCGGCCCAGTCCCCGGCAGTGCCGGTCGTCTTTGCCCTGACGCACCTTCCGGTGGTTGCGCAGGCCGTTCCGGGGTCTCCTTCGGGGCTGGTCGCGACCGAGCCTGTTGCCGTGAGGCCTCCGGTGGAGGTTGGCGGTTGGCTGGGCGGGTCGGCGACGGCGGTGACGTTCGATTGCAAGAAGGGCGACGCATGGTGGATCGAGGCATGGGCTGACCGGCTGGGCCAGTTGGCCGACGTGGTTGCCATCGTGCAACGCGAGGAGACGGCTCCTGACAAGCCCGGGCGATGGGTGGATGTCACGGAGTTGGCCGAGCTGGACGCCAATCCTGCGTCTGCCGAGCTGAACGTTTCCTCTCGGGACGCGGCCGGCCGGTTCGAGGCGCCGCAGGACGGCAAGTATCGGGTGGTCGTGCGCGACGCATTCGGCGCGGGCAAGGCTTCTGGCTGTCGGCCGTTCCGGCTTGCCATCCGGAAGCCTTCCCCGGACTTCCGCGCATGGGCATGGGCGCAACCGCCGCCGAAGGCGAACAACGATGATCGCCGCGCCCATGCGGCCACGCCGACCCTTCGTCGTGGCGGGACCGTGCCGGTCCGGGTGGCGGTGGCAAGGTTGGAGGGCTTCGAGGCGCCGGTGGACATTTCCGCGACCGGCTTGCCGTCGGGCGTCAGCGCCATGCCTGCTCGCATCCATGCCGGGCAAACTTCCGGGACGCTCCTGCTGACGGCGTCGGAGGATGCCAGTCCCGGTGGCTTTGCCCTCGTCCTCAAGGCGTCCGCCGTCGTGGCGTCGAACCTTGTCGAGCGGACCGTGTTGGGCGGCGGCGTGCAGTGGGCGGTGGCGGACTTCAACCAGGAGCCGATTGTTTCGCGCCTGTACCCATCGTTGCATGGGGGCGTGGTGCCCGAGCCGGAGCCGGTGGTGGTTGCGGCGGCCGGGGGAGATGCCTTCGAGTGCAAGGCCGGGGGGAAGCTTTCCATCCCGTTGCGCGTGCTGCGGCGTTTCGAGTTTCCGGCGGCGTTCAACCTGAAGCCCGCCGGGCACCCTGCGCTCGACAAGGCCAAGGAGGTTGCCGTGCCCGAGAAGGCCACCAACGTGACGGCCGAGGTCTCCCTTGCGGACGCGGCGTTGCCCGTCGGGGAGCACGCCATCTGGTTTCATGGCCAAGTTGGGGGAAAATACCGCAACCAACCCGAGGCCGTTGCCGTCGCCGCCGCCGCCTTGAAGTCGGCCATGGCGGCCCTTGGGTCGGCCAGCGCCGCCGAGAAGGGCGGGAAGGAGCAGGCGGTGAAGTCTGCCGAGGCCGCGCTGAAGTCTGCCGAGGAACGCGCCAAGCCCCGGGACGTCACCGTGGGTGTTTGGTCGGCGCCGGTTCGCGTCCGGATTCTCCCAGCAAAATGATGAAGGCCAACCTCCCTGGAATGTTGGTTCATGGGGCCGTGCACCTGGCCGCCATGGCATGGTGTGCCGCAGGCCTTGTCGCGGCCGACTCCACGAACGCCGTCATCAAGGTCGTTCGCCCTGCCAAGCCCGTGCCGGTGGACTTTGAACGCGACGTCCTGCCGTTCCTCCAAGGCAACTGCCTCCCGTGCCACAACCGGACGACCCGCAAGGCCGACCTGCTGCTGGAGTCGTCCGCCGACATGTTGCGCGGCGGCGAGTCCGGCCCGGCCATCGTCCCCGGCAAGGCCTCGGAGTCCTTGCTCTTTCGCATGTCCACCCACGAGGTGCGGCCGCGCATGCCCCCCAAGGACAACAAGGTCAACGCCGTGGACCTGACACCCGTTCAACTCGGCATCCTCGCGGAATGGATCGACCAAGGCGCCAAGGCCTCCGAACGACGCTCCGTCGCCATCCGGTGGGAACCCACCTCCGATCGGGTCCGGTCCATCTACGGGCTTGCCTCGACCCCCGACGGCTCGTGGGTCGCGGTGGGCAACGGCCAGCGGCTCCGCGTGCTGGACGCGGATTCCGGCGAGCTTGTGCAGGAGTTGTCCGACCCGGCCCTTGGTACCCCGAAGGTCGCCCATCGTGATGTCGTCAACTCCGTCGCATTCAGCCCGGACGGCGAGTGGGTTGCCTCGGGGGGATACCGGGAGGCGAAGCTCTGGCGACGGGTCCGGCCGGCGGTGGAATGGAAGGTGGGCAACGTGCCGCCCGCGAACGCGTTCCCGGCGGGGCCGTTGACGTCGCCGACGGAGGCGGGCCGCCTTGTGCACTGGGGTACGAATGGCGTGGCCATGATTGCAACCACCCACGCCGGCGTCGCTCCGCTGGCCATCCTGCCCGTGGGCCCGCGCATTCCATGGGCGGATCCCGTCCGCAAAAAGGCCATGGCGAAGGCCGAGGCCGACGCGGCCGCGGCTGTGGTTGAGGCCGCCGAGAAGGAGGCCAAGGCGCAGGGCGAGCGCTGGGGAAAGGCCGTCAAGGCGTTGGCCGACGCCGAGCGCGTGCTTTCGGAAAAGGCAGCCGCGGTGGCCAAGGTCCGGAACGTCGCGTCCGTTGCGGAGGCCGTGGTGTCACGTGCCGAGAGGGCCATGGCATCCACCAACGAATTGAAGACGCTCCGTGAAAAGGCGACGGCGGCGGCCAAGGCCGTCGAGCCCGCCGACAAGGAGGTGGGCAACGCGCGGAACCGACTTGACGCGGCGGGGGAGGAACATCGGTTGGCGGGCATCGGACGGAGCCGGGCCGACTTCAACGTCGCGACGGCCCGCGCGCGGCTGCGGGAGGCACGAGCCGCGATGGAGCGCGTCGTTGATTCACCGATGCCGACGGGTTCGCCGCGGTCGGGCGCCTGGTCTGCCAACGGACGCCATGTCGCCATCATCCATGGCAACCATGTCCATGTGTGGACGACGGATGGCGCCGCGTTTCGGCCGGCATCCATCGTGTCCGGCACCAACGTCCAGGCTGTCGCCTCCGCGCGATGGATCGAGTCCGTGGCCGTGGACGAGCACACGGATCGCGTGGCGTTTGAAGGGGATGCCTTGCGGGTGGGCAGGTCCGGCAAGGGCGACTCCGCGCTCGTGGCGATCGCGCCGCGTTGGGCGTTGGAGCGGACGCTTGGTACCGGTGGCGACGACTCGCCCATCACGGACCGCGTGAACGCCATGGCGTTTCGTCCCGACGGTCAACGCCTTGCGACCGGCTCGGGCGAGCCCACCCGCGGCGGCGAGGTCCGGGTTTGGGACCCGAACACTGGGTCGCAAGTGTACGGCCTGACCAACTGCCACAGCGACGCCGTGCTCGCGTTGGCATGGTCGCCTGACGGCCAGCGGATCCTCTCCGGCGGGGCCGACCGCATGGCGCGGGTCTTCGACGTGTCCGACGGCCGGCAGGTTGCCACGCTGGAGGGGCACACGGGGCATGTCCTTGCGGTCTCATGGCGCGCGAACGGGCGCGTGGTGGCCACGGGTGGCGCGGATGCGGCCGTCAAGTTCTGGACGTTGGGCTCGGCGGACAAGGCCAAGACGGCATCCGGGCTCGGCAAGGAGGTTGTCGCCTTGTGCCATCTCGGGACCGACGGCGACGTGATTGCGTTTCCCGGGGACCGCGAACCGGTGCGCGTGAGCGAGTCTGGCGAGAAGCCGGCGACGTTGGCGCCCGCCAAGGACTTCCTGCATGCAGCGTCGGCGTCGGCGGATGGCGTCAGGTTGCTTGCGGGCGGGCAGGATGGCGTGACGCGGGTGTGGGACGTGAAGGAGAAGAAGGTGGTGCGGGAGCTGAAGCCGTAGATGGAACCGGCTCGGGCGGCGGCGGCGCGGTGGCGCGGAAAGGGACCGCCATGGGAGGAAGAGGGAGGGCTTGGGAGGGCTTGGGAGGGCTTGGGAGGGAATGGCTCCAGAGGTAGGACTCGAACCTACAACCACACGGTTAACAGCCGCGTGCTCTACCATTGAGCTACTCTGGAACAGCCGTGAGGCGGAGACGCTATGGGAGTCGAAATGGCTGCGTCAATCGGTTTTCCAGTGACCGTCGGGGAGGGTTTAAAACGAGGTTCTGCGACGTTTTTTGGGGGTTCCATTGAGGGTGTGGGCCATGGACGATGCAGCGGGGTGGGTCGTGCTCCCGTCTTGCGGAAGCATCGGCTTCGCGATCCGTTCGCTGCCAATCGAGTCGTTCCGGCTTCGGCTTCGTGCTTGTGACATCGACCGCAGGGTAGGGTGCAGGCAAGCATCGGGGCGTGGATGGAGGCGCGGGAACAGGCTGGGGACGAGCCCTGGACGTTGGGATGGGCCGCATGGCGCTCGCCTGCGTGCTGACGTCGGCTGGCGCGGGCATCACGGGAGCGTTCTTCCTCTGGGCGTTGGAGGAGGTGACGGGATGGCATCGGGCGCAGGGATGGCTGCTGGGGGCGCTTCCGGCGTTGGGCGTTGCGGGAGCATGGCTGTATCGGGTTGCGAATCCTGCGGCGGCGCATGGCACGGCGTTGCTGGTGGAGGGTTCGAGCGCGCCGGGGAGGCCCGTGCCGTTCGTGATGGCCCCGTTGATCCTGGTCACGACGTTGCTGACGCATCTCGGGGGTGGGTCGGCCGGGCGGGAGGGCACGGCGTTGCAGTTGGGCGGCGGGATCGCGGCGGGGGTCATGCGTTGGCTGCGGCTTCCGCCGGGCGCGGCCGGATGGCTGTTGCCAGCCGGGATGGCGTCGGGGTTCGCGGCGGTTTTTGGGACACCTTGGGCGGCGGGGTTGTTTGCGTGGGAGGTGACGCGCGGGCGAGGGATGGCCATGGAAGCGGCCCGGCCGGGCGTGGCGGCGGCGTGCATGGCCTGCGCATGGGCAGGGCACGGCGTGGCCATGGCATGCGGTGCGGAGCACGTGGGGCTGGACGGGGGCCTTGCGAGGGGATTGCCGTCGTGGGGCGGGCTGGGGGCGTCGGCGGCGTGCGGGTTGGCGATGGGCATGGTGGCACGGGTTTTCGTGCGGGGGGTGGGATGGGCACGGGCGAGTTTTGGAAGGTTGCCCTCATGGTGGATGGCACCGGCGCTGGGCGGGTTGTGCGTGGGCGGGGCCGCATGGGCCACGGGGGAACGCGGATACCTTGGGCTGGGGATGGTGCCGATGGACGCCGGGGATCCGTCGATTGCCGGGTGTTTCCGGGGCGAGACGGTCGAGTGGTGGGCATGGGCATCGAAGCTGGGGTTCACGGTGGTGACGCTGGGGAGCGGGTTCCGTGGCGGGGAGGTGACGCCCTTGTTCTTCGTGGGCGCGACGGCTGGCCATGCGCTGGGGACGGCCTTGGGGACTTCGCCGGCGTTGGTTGCGGCGGCAGGAATGACGTCGTTGTTTGCGTCGGCGAGCCGGGCGCCATGGGCGTGCGCGGTGATGGGATGGGAGCTGTTTGGTTGGGGGGCGTTGCCGTGCGTCGTGGTGGCGTGCGCGGCGGGTTTTGGCTCGGGTCCTTGCGCGGGCTTGTACCCGGTTGCGCCCGGGAAGGGGCAGGCGGGGTGCGGGGAGGGTGATGAAGGGGCTGGGTCGTGAACTGGGCCTTGCGCGGGCGCGGGGTCTTGGTGCCCACTCAGGGCGTTCCCCTTGCATGAAGCCATGGATGCCATGCCGGTTCGCCCCGTGGCGGCGGGCCTTCACGTTGATCGAGTTGCTGGTGGTGATCGCGATCATCGCCGTGCTGGCGGGGGTGTTGCTGCCGGCGCTGGGGCGCGCGAGGGAGTCCGGACGTTCGGTGGCGTGCGGCAACAACCTGCGGCAGATGGGGCTGGCGTCGGTGATGTACGCGAACGATCACCGGGGACAACTGCCGTCGTTTCGGGACTGGCTCTACGTGCGGCTGGGGGATCTCTCGACGGGGAAGCTGTACCCGTACATGAGGTCGCGGGCGACGTACCAGTGCCCCACGGACTTGGTGCAGTTGCGGTCCGGGAAGCGGCAGGGGGTTCCCGTGCCGGGCCCGGGGCCTGGGCCGGGTGGGAACCGGAGCGCGAGGCGTGACTACAGCTACGCGATGAACTGCGGGCTATGCCATGGGGAGGACCTTGGGAAGTTCCTCTCGCCGACGCAGACGATGTTGTACATGGAGGCGTTGATGGGCCCGACGGACTACTCGGGGCAGGCGGGCCCAACGTTTGGGACGCGGACGTTGGCGACGCGGCACAACAAGCGGGGGCACTACGTGATGGCGGACGGGCACGTGGAGCGGATGAACGAGAAGCAGAGCGTCGCGGTGGAGAAGCTGAAGCGGTTTTGGTTCCCGACGGACCTGACGGCAGGGCCGGGGGGCATGGACATGGCTCGGGGGTTGCAGTGAGTGGCAGGGCTGACGGTTGAAGGGAGGAGGGGGCATGGCCGAGGTAAAGGCCCCGCGCGCGGCGGGCCCTTGAAGCGGCGGCGTTCCCATGCGAGCCAGACGACTCCCATGACGAGGGAGGCGCCGAGGACGATGGGGAGGGCGAGCTGGTTCGGGGGTTGGATTCCGACGACGAGAAGGACGGCGCAGCCGAGGACGGACACGGCGGCAAGGGGCTTGAAGGCGTTGCCGAGGCTCCATGAGCCGGGGCGGGTCCATGTGGAGCCCCATGCGCGCCAGCCGGCGGCGACGGGCAGGACGTAGCTGAGGTAGAGAAAGACGGTGCAGACGACGGCGATGGTGGTGTAGGGCACGAGGAGGGTGAAGGCGGCCCCGGACAGGGCGGCAACCCACACGGCGATGGCGGGGCAACCCGTGGCGGGGTCCACCTTGCTCAGCCATGGGGAGAGGGGGAGGCCGCCGTCGCGCGCGAATGCGAACACCATGCGCGAGGCGGAGGTGAGTGCGGCAAGGCCGCAGAGGTATTGGACGAGGACGATGCCCGCCATGAGGAGCAGGGCGGGGAGGCGGGGGATGCGAAGGAAGACGACCCATGGGACGACCTCGGCACCCTTGCGGACTCCCTCGGCGACGGAAGGGAGGGCGAGGAGGATGGCGGCGACAAGCGCCCAGCCCGCGAGGCTGGAGACGATGACGGAGCGGAGGATGCCGCGGGGGACGTTCTCGGATGCGCGGACGGTTTCCTCGGCGGTGTGGGCGGAGGCGTCGAAGCCCGTGATGGTGTACGCGGGGAGCATGAGCCCGAGCGCGAAGAGCCATGCGAGGTTTTCGGTTCGGGGGAAGCCGGCGCCGCCATGGGTGGCGCCGCTGAAGTTCTCGAAGCGCCAGAGACGGGACAGGTCCGGGGACGGGGAGGTGGAGAGCAGGCCGACGACGAGGACGGAGGCCAGGGCGAGGATCAGCCAGCCGCTGAGGTTGGTGAGGCGCGTGGCCCAGCGCATGCCGCGGTGGTTGAGCCAGCCTTGGGACAGGACCATGGCAAGGACGAGGGCTGTCTTGACCTCGGACTCGCGTCCCATGGGCGGGGTCCAACCCGTGGCGGCGAGTGCGAAGTCGTAGGTGCCGGCGTTGACGGTGGCGAGGACGGTGACGAGGCCGGCGAGGTTGAACCATGCGGTGGCCCAGCCGAGGCCGCGGCCGCCGAGGATGGAGCCCCAGTGGTAGAGGCCGCCGGCCGTGGGGAAGGCGGATGCGATGTGGGCCATGGATGAGGCGACGGCGAGGGAGAAGAGGCATCCGACGGGCCAGCCGATGCCGATGCCGGCGCCACCCACGCCGCCGAGGCCGACATGGAAGGAGGTGATGCCGCCGGCGAGGATGCAGATGATGGAGAAGGAGAGGGCGAAGTTGGAGAAGGCGGACATGCGCCGACGAAGCTGGGGCTCGTAGCCGAGCCTGCGAAGGGCGCGGTCGTCGTCGTTGGCATCGGTGCGCGGCCGTGCGTCGTGGATCGCCGGGCGATGGTCGGGGGGGTTCACTCGTCGCGTGGGTTTTCCTCGCGCGGGAAGCCCTCGGCCATGGAGATGGCCTTACGCATGGCCTTGCTCTTGTTGACGGTCTCCTCGAACTCGGCCTCCGGGGTGGAGTCGTTGACCCAGCCACCGCCGGCCTGCACATGGGCCTTGCCGTCCTTGAGGAGGGCGGTGCGGATGGTGATGCAGTGGTCGGAGTTGCCGTTGAAGCCGAAGTAGCCGACGCAGCCGCCGTAGGGACCGCGGGTGGTGCCCTCGAGCTCGGCGATGACCTGCATGGCGCGGATCTTGGGGGCGCCGGACAGGGTGCCGGCCGGGAAGGTGGTGCGCATGAGGTCGTAGGCGTTGCTTTGGGGCGCGAGCCTGCCGTTGACCTGCGAGACGATGTGCATCACGTGGGAGTAACGTTCGACGACCATCATCTCCTGGACCTGCACGCTGCCGAAGTCGCAGACGCGGCCGATGTCGTTGCGGGCGAGGTCCACGAGCATGACGTGCTCGGCGCGCTCCTTGGGGTCCGCGAGGAGTTCCTGCTCGAGGCGCTTGTCCTCCTCGTCCGAGGCGCCGCGCGGGCGGGTTCCGGCGATGGGGCGGATCTCGACCTTGCGATCCTCGCAGCGCACGTGGAGCTCGGGCGACGCGCCCACGAGAGCCATGCCATCGAGCTCGAGCAGGAACATGTAGGGCGAGGGATTGATCGAGCGCACGGCGCGGTAAACGTCCACGGGCGAGGCCTGGACGGGCGCGGTGAAGCGCTGGGAACCGACGACCTGGATGATGTCGCCGGCGCGGATGTAGTCCTTGGCCTTCCGGACCTTGGCGAGGAAGGCGTCCGGGGTGGTGTTGGACTGGAACCTTGCGGGGGCGGGCTCGTCGGGGAGCGTGATGGGCTCGTAGGCGCAGGGCTGGCGGAGGCACTCGACGATGCGGTCGATCTCGCCGACGGCGTCGTCGTAGTAGTCGGCGGGGTCGGCGCCGGGCTCGACGACGGCGTTGACGATGACCGTCATGGTCTGGGTGACGCGGTCGAAGACGACGAGCTGGTCCGCGACGAGGTAGTAGAGGACCGGGGTGCGGAGGTCATCCGAGGGCGGGCGAGGGACGACGGGCTCGAGGTCGTGGATGAACTCGTAGGCGAGGAAGCCGACGGCGCCGCCGCAGAAGCGAGGGAGGCCCGGCAGCTCGACGGGCTTGTAGCGGGACATGAAGGACTGGAGGACGGCGAGGCCGTCGCGGACGCGGCCGGGGGTTCCGGGGTTGGCCCGTGGGTCCACTTCAAGTCGCTCGTGGATGACGCCGTCCTGGCGGACCTCCACGCGCGAGCCGACCTGCCGGATGATCGCTCTGGGACCGCACCCGAGGAACGAGTAACGCCCGAGGTGTTCGCCGCCCTCGATGGACTCGAACAGGAAGGATTCGCCGTGCCCGCGGAGCTTGCGGTAGGCGGACAGGGGTGTTTCGAGGTCGGCGAGGAGCCGGCGCGAGACCGGGATCGTGTTTCCGAGGCTCGTGAGGCGCAAAAACTCTTCTTTGGTCGGCGAATACATCCGTTGGGCGAGCCTAGGGGCCGGGCCGGGGCCGAATCAATTCCGCGCTTGCCGTCCCCAGTCCATGCGACATCGCGGGCGAGGCCGTCTTGGGATCACGTCGCGGTCCGAAGACGCGAGGAGGCCTTGCCATGTCCGCTCCCCATCGGCGCCGCGCGGGGCGGGAACCGGGCGATCGAGAGCGGCTTACGCGGGGATGGGTTGAAACTGGGAACTTGCCGGGGAAGCGGCTGGGGAATGAAACTCCCGGCGCGCGGCGAGGGCGCGGCGCACCTTCATGGACAAGCTGTTGCTGATCGACGACGAGGCGGACGTCCAATACTCCTTCCGCCGCATCCTTGATTTTCCGGGGCTGGAGCTGCACACGGCGTCGAGCGGCGAGGAGGGGCTGCGGATGCTGGGGCGGGTGAAGCCGGACCTTGTGATCACGGACGTGCGGATGGCGGGGATCAACGGGCTGGAGACGCTGCGCCGGATCCGGCAGGCGGACCCCAAGCTGCCGGTGATCCTGATGACGGCGTACGGGACGACGCAGACGGCCATCGAGGCGATGAAGCTGGGGGCGTATGATTACCTGCTGAAGCCGTTCGACGTGCCGAGGCTGAAGCAGCTGGTGGCGGACGCGTTGAAGGCGTCGCGGGACATGCGGCAGACGGTGGTGTTGGCGCCGCAGCTCGAGCAGCAGGACTACGACCTTGGCGTGATTGGGCGTTCGGAGGCGATGCAGTCGGTGTTCAAGCTGGTGGGGCAGGTGGCGCAGACGGACGCGACGGTGTTGATCACGGGGGAGAGCGGCACGGGGAAGGAGCTGGTGGCGCGGGCGATCTACCACAACAGCCGCCGCTGCCAGCAACCGTTCGTGGCGATCAACTGCGCGGCGATCCCGGAGAACCTGCTCGAAAGCGAGTTGTTCGGGCACGAGAAGGGCGCGTTTACGGGCGCGACGCAGCAGCGCATCGGGAAGTTCGAGCAATGCCATGGGGGCACGTTGTTCCTGGACGAGATCGGGGACATGACGCCGGCGACGCAGACGAAGATCCTGCGCGTCTTGCAGGGCGGGACCTTCGAGCGGGTGGGAGGCAACGCGCCGATCCGCTCGGACGTGCGGGTGATCGCGGCGACGAACAAGCCGCTCGAGGAGGCGGTCGCCAGCCGCCAGTTCCGCGAGGATCTCTTTTACCGGCTGAACGTCGTCCGCATCCAGATGCCGCCCCTGAGGGATCGGCGCGACGACGTGCGGCTCTTGGTGGACTATTTCCTCCGCAAGATGGGCGGCGGCGCGGGCCGCAGCATCGCGGCGTCCGCGCTGGAGGCGTTGGAGGCGTACCACTGGCCTGGCAACGTGCGCGAGCTCGAGAACGTGGTTCGGCGCGCCACGGTGGTGTCGAAGGGTGCGGCGATCCTGCTGGGCGACCTGCCGCCGGAGGTGGCCTCGGCGCCGCGGGGCGGGACGTCCGGTCCGCAGGGACCTCAGGCCCCGGTGGCGCAGCCGAGCAAGGAGGGAGCGCCCGAGCCGGCGGCCATGGCCCCGTCCCCGTCCCCGGCGGCCCTCGTGTCGGCCGGGGTTCATGGGGTGGGCATGCCCGAGCTGGCGCAGGCGTTGTTCCGGCATGCGCGATCGGATCCGAAGCTGCGCATCCTCCCGGCCGTGGAGCGCGAGTTGATCATCCAGGCGTTGAAGGAGACGGGCGGCAACCAGGTGCAGGCCGCCAAGCTCCTTGGCATCACGCGCGCGACGTTGCGCAAGCGCGTGGAGAAGTTTGGCATCCGGCGCGAACTCAACGTCGCGTAGGGTTGTCGGACTCGCATGGGCACGATTCCCGTCCTCACCCCCGCGGGCATGCGCGCATGGGAACGCGCGACATGGGCGGCGGGCGTCCGGGAGGAGGACGTGATCGCGCGGGTGGGCGACCGGGTGGCGGCGGCCGCGTTGCGGCTGGGCGGGGCGGGGCCTTTCCTGTTGCTGGCTGGCAAGGGGCACAACGGGGACGACGTGCGAGCGGCGGCCCGGGCGTTGCGGGGGCGGGACGTGACCCTGGTCGAGATCGGTGACCCGGCCCTTGCCTTGCCGGGGGTGGCGTCGGCCCTTGGGAGGCGGCCGTCGCTCGTGGTGGACGGGTTGTTCGGGACGGGATTGAACCGGCCGTTGTCGGGGGACTGGGCGCGTCTTGCGGGGTTGCTGAACTCGGCCCGGGCACGCGTGCTGGCGGTGGATGTGCCGTCCGGCTTGAACGCTCTGGACGGGACGAGCTGGGGCGCGGTGGTTCGGGCGGACGAGACCATGGCGGTGGGCGGGGTGAAGACGGGCCTGTTGGCGTCGGCGGCCACGCCATGGGTTGGGCGGGTGAGCGTGGCGGAGGACGTGGGATTGGTGCCATGGGAGGGGGCGGGGATTCCGGACGGGGAGATCGCCGGGGAATGGGGCGGCTGCGAGCCGGAGGGCTGGGTGCCCATGCGCGAGCGGGACGTGCACAAGGGGCGGATGGGGCATGTCATGGTTCTTGGGGGGAGCGTGGGGTACCACGGCGCGGAGGTCATGGCGGTCCGTGGGGCCCTCGGCGCGAACCCGGGGCTCGTGACGGCATGGACGCACCCGGGGTGCTACGTGCCGGTCGCGGCGCAACTGGCGTCGGCGATGGTCTGGCCATGGGACGCGGTGCGGGAGGTCCCCTGGGGCGTGACGTGCGTCGTGGTGGGGCCGGGGATGGCGGGAGAGGGTGTGGCCGAGGCATGGCGCGACCGGGTGCGTGGCTGGTGGGATGGGTGTCCGGCGACGATGGTGGTGGACGCGTCGGCGCTGGAGTGGATTGGGCCGGGCAAGGTCAGGGCGGTGGCTCCGCGGGTGATCACGCCGCATCCGGGCGAGGCGGCACGGTTGCTGGGGATGACGGCCGCTGCGGTGCAGGCGGACCGGTCCGGGGCATGGCGTCGGTTGGCGGGGATGTTCGAGGGGGCGTGGGTCGTGCTGAAGGGGCATGGGACGATCGTGGGCCGCGCCGGGGGCCGGCCATGGTGGAATTCAACGGGCAACCCATGGCTGGCCCAAGGCGGGAGCGGGGACGTGCTGGCGGGCTATCTTGGAGGGCTTCTGGCGCAACCCCAGCTTGCGGAGGATGCGGGACGAACGGTCCGGCATGGGGTACGGGAGCACGGGGCAGCGGCAGACCGGTTGCAGGCGCGCGGGACGGGCTGGACCACGGAGGACCTTGCGCGGGAGGTGGGGCGGGGGGGCGCGGGCGCGGGGGGCGTCGGTGCTTGATCTCGGGGGGTGGCTCGCGCCCACTCGGGCGGATGAACGCGAGGGAGGAGTGGTTCGACGTGGTGGACGAGGGTGACGTGGTGTTGGGACGCGAGCGGCGAGGCGAGGTTCACCGGCGGGGGCTGCGGCATCGTGCGACGCACGTGCTGGTGTTCAACGGTCGCGGCGAGCTGTTCCTGCAGCAGCGCTCGCTGTCGAAGGACATGTGGCCGGGCGTGTGGGATTCGTCGGCCTCGGGGCATGTGGACGCGGGCGAGGCGTACGACGCGTGCGCGGCGCGCGAGCTCATGGAGGAGCTGGGCTTGGCGGGGGCGGTGGCGCCGGAACGGTGGTTCCGGCTGGAGGCGACGGCGGCGACGGGGATGGAGTTTTGCTGGGTGTACGTGCTGCGGCACGAGGGACCGTTCCGGTTGCAGGAGACGGAGGTGCGAGGGGGAGGGTGGTTTCGGAGGGACCGGATCGAGGCGTGGATGGGGGGTAGCCCGGAGGACTTTGCGTCGGCATTCCGGGTGATCTGGGGGCGGTTGTCGGGGATGGGATGGCCCGTGGGTGGGATGGAGGGCGGGGTCAGGTGACGGGGGCCTTGCTGGCGGCAAGGGAGCGGAGCCATGGCCAGACCGGCTCGAGGTCGGCGTCAATGAGGGCATGCCGGACGACGCGGCCTGCATGGCCGATCTTCATGGCGTGGCGGAGCCATTGCTTGGCGGCGTCGGTGTCGCCGAGCTTCACGAGGTAGCAGGCGAGGTTGTAGGGGAGGACGGTTTCCGAGGGGTGTTCCTTGATGGCGGGCTCGACCAAGGCGACGGCCTTGTCGGTGCGATCGAGCCAGAAAAGGGCGTTGCCCATGTTCATGAGGCCCGCGATCTCGGCCGGGAAGAGGTCGCGTTGTTGTTGCGCGACGGCGAGGGCCTCGTGATAGCGACGGGACTTGGCGAGGACCTGGAAGCGGAGCTCGAGCGACTCGGCAGCGAGGGCATGGGCGGGGTGGACGCGCGCGAGTTCCGCCTCCGCCTCGGCGACGCAGCCGAGCTCGAGCCAGCCGCGGGCGAACTGGAGCCGCATGCGATCGGGCAGTGGAAGGGACTCGTCCTTCACGGTTGGGGAGAGGCTACCCATGGCGCGTGCGAAAAACCACGGTGGATTTGTCGGGGGGCCTTGGGCATGCGAGACGAACGGTTCAGGCGCGGACGATGCGGGGAAGGCTTGCGGCGGCGATGGCCTGGCCGTGGCGCTTTTCCTTCTCGTCCGGGACATGGAACTGGATCCGGTCGGACCGTTCGGGGAACTCGGCGTCGAGCGCGCGCCGGGCCTCGGCGAGGATGACGTCGCCCCCGGAGCCGGTGGTGACGCGGCCGAGGATGAGGAGGTGGCGAAGGTCGTAGAAGTCGGCCCAATGGGCGACGGCGTAGCCGAGGCAGGTGCCGATGGTCTGGTAGATCTTGGCGGCGCGGTCGTCGCCCTTGGCCATGAGGGCTTGGACGTGCTTGAGGCGCTCGGGGAAGGGCATGTTGGCGGGGACGTCGATGCCCGCCGGAGCAAGGAGGCGGGAGACGGCTTGCTGGCTGAAGAACTGGACGCCGCAGCCGACGTCGCCGCTCCACTCGTCGCGCGGGCCGTCCGGCCGATAGTCGATGGGCGAGAAGGCCAGCTCGTTGAGCCATGTGGTGATGCCGCCGTCGGAGGTGACGATGCCAGCGGCCGTGCTGGTGCCCATGGAGAGGCCGAGGACGGAGTTGATGCCGAGCGACATGGAGGCGGCGAGGGCGGTGACCTCGCCGTCGTTGACGACGTCGAAGGGGATGCCACCCCATGCGTTGCGGAGGTCGAGGAAGAGGTTGCGGACGCGGCGGTCGAAGTCGTCGGGGGAAACGCCGCGGAAGAGGGAGGCGACCTTCACCTTGTTGTTCACGTACACGCCCGCCGCGCTGCCGCCGATGGCGTCCACGCGCGGAAGGTGGGCGGCGGCCCGGCGAAGGGAGTCCATGATGCCGTCATGATGGTAGGACGGGTCCTTCTGGAAGTAGGGGTCCCAGACGGTTTCCTCGGAGAACAGGACCTTGCCGTCCTGGACGGCGGCGACCTTGCGGTCGGAACCGCCGAGGTCGAACCCGATGCGGCAGCCGTCGAGGTGGCGGCCCAAGGGGGCGGTGGTGGCACGGGCCGGGGGCAGGTCATGGGCATGCACGACCGAGATGGGGTGGTCGTAGATGCGTTGGCCGATGATCTCGGAGTCGAACTTGCCGACGGCGGTTTCCTTGTAGTGACGGGCGAGGTCGGCGGCGACGTGGGCAGGGCCATCGACCCAGATGCGCCAGCCGCCGTAGGTCCAGAGGAGGCACTTGGCGAGGCGTTCCACGAAGAAGGCGTTGGCGGCGGAGCGGGGGTCGCCAGGGTCGAGCACGCGCAATCCGAAGTGGAAGACGGAGCCGTCTGCCTGCTCGAGGGCGAGGCGAACGGGGATGGTGGCGGCACGGTCGAAGGCACGCCGTGCAAGGATGGCCGGGCGGAATCCGGGGTCGAGGATGGGGGCGATCTTCGGGGCGACGAGGAAGGGGTTTGGCATGGGTTGGAACGGGGTGGCGGGGTGCGGGAAGGCGGGGGGTGCTGCCGTGGCCGGGAGCCCTGTCCTGCGCAAGGCTCCCGGCCCGGCGCGAGGGCTACATGTGGGCGATGATGTTGTCGCCGAACTCGGAGCACTTGACCTGGGTGGCGCCTTCCATGAGGCGGGCGAAGTCGTAGGTGACCCTTCGGCTGCCGATGGCGCCATTGAGGCCCTTGAGGATGAGGTCGGCGGCCTCGGTCCAGCCGAGGTGGCGGAACATCATCTCGCCGGAGAGGACGACGGAGCCTGGGTTGACCATGTCCTTGCCGGCGTACTTGGGTGCGGTGCCGTGGGTGGCCTCGAAGATGGCATGGCCGGTGATGTAGTTGATGTTGCCGCCGGGCGCGATGCCGATGCCGCCGACCTGCGCGGCGAGGGCGTCGGAGAGGTAGTCGCCGTTGAGGTTGAGGGTGGCGATGACGTCGAAGTCCTCGGGCCGGGTGAGGACCTGTTGGAGTGCGATGTCGGCGATGGAGTCCTTGACGAGGAGCTTGCCGGAGGTGAGGGCGGCCTTTTGCTCGGCGTTGGCGGCGTCCTCTCCATGGGCCTGCTTGGTCTTCTCCCACTGGGCCCATGTGTAGGTCTTGTCGCCGAAGTACCGGGAGGCGACGGCGTAGCCCCAGTCGCGGAAGGCGCCCTCGGTGAACTTCATGATGTTGCCCTTGTGGACGAGGGTGACGGACTTGCGTCCGTTGCGGAGGGCATACTCG
>CAIYFP010000436.1 GCA_903925515.1 uncultured Verrucomicrobiota bacterium | reverse complement strand
GTCGTAGAGGCCCTGCTCAAGGAACGAGCTCACCACCGTGTCATGGATGTCCATGAACGGCTTCGGCAACACCTTGCCGTCCTTGACGATCCGCACCACGCCCGGGCGCTCGCAGACAAACAAGCGACCGGAGCCGTCCGGGGCCACCGCCACGCGGACCGGATCCACGAAGTCCTTGGCCACCTGCACAAGGGCGACCTTGGGCGCCTTGGGCAGGCGCCCGCCGGGGGTTGCGGTGTTGTGCGTGGGCGCGGCCGACACGGACGCAGCGGCCAAGCACGCGAGGATCGACGAGACGACGTGAGTCTTCATGGCTTCGGAGATGACGTGTGAACGGTTGGAGATTGTGGGGTTGTTGAAAGGAGTGGAAGCGCCTTTTGGACGGAGCGCGCGATCCCCCAGGCGAGGGGCGCCGCAACGAGCAGCCAGGCAGCAAGGATGCGAAGAGTTTTCATGCCCGTTGCACCTCAAAACGCTTCGGGTCCAGGGGCCGCACCAGCAGGTTGCACACGCAACCCACCACCAACAGCCCCGCCATCAGGTACAACGTCGGGCCGTACGCGTCGGCGGGCGCCACCCCCGCCTTCTTGCGCGCCTCGGACATGTAATTGACCAACTGCGGCCCCAGCAGCGCCGCCAACGACCACGCCGTGATCAATCGCCCATGGATCGCCCCCACCTGGTGCGTCCCGAAAATGTCCCGCAGGTAGGCCGGGATGGTCGCGAACCCGCCGCCATACATCGAGATGATCACGGCGGCGACGCCCACGAACAGCCGCTTGCCACCCAACGCGGGCGTCCAGGGCAACAGCGCGTACAGCAACGCCCCCAGCAAAAAGTACACCCCGTAGATCGCCCGCCGACCCGTGCGGTCCGACAACGACGACCACACAAACCGTCCCCCCATGTTGAAGATCGAAAGCAACCCCGCGAACCCCGCCCCCACCGTGGCATCGACGCCCAGCATGTCCTGGCACATCACCGACGCCTGCCCAAGGATGCCAATCCCCGCGGTCACGTTCAGCGCCAGCACCGCCCACAAGAGCCAGAACGCCCCCGTCTTCCATGCCCGGTCCACGCCCACCGCCACCACCGGCCCCGTCGCCGAGCCCGTCCTGGGTTCCCAACCCTCCGGACGCCAACCCGACGCGGGCACCCGCACCGTCACGCCCCCGAACGTCATGAAGCACCCGTAGATGACCGCCATCGCCAGCAAGGCCTCCGTCACCCCCACCGACGTCGGCGTCCGAAACCGCGCGATGAGTTCCTGACCCAGCGGCGCCCCCACCAACGCGCCCCCGCCGAACCCCATGATCGCCAACCCCGTCGCGAGGCCGGGGCGATCCGGGAACCACTTCATCAAGGTCGAGACCGGTGCGATGTAGCCCAGCCCCAGCCCGATCCCCCCGATCACGCCATACCCGAGGAACACCAACCAAAGCAGGTGCAGATGAACCCCGAGCGCGGCCACGACCAACCCGCCGCAAAAACACGCCGCGCTCGCCAGCATCGCGCACCGCGGCCCCCGCCGATCCACCCACTTCCCGAACGTCGCCGCCGACAACCCCAGCATCATCAGCGCGATCGAGTAGATCCAACCCACGTCCGGCAGGGTCCAGTCCACGCCTGGCTTGGACGACGAGATCCCCACGAGCCGCGTCAACGGCTGGTTGAACACGCTGAACCCATAGACCTGCCCGATGCACAAGTGCACCGCCATCGCCGCCGGCGGCACCAACCAACGCGAGAACCCTGGCCGCGCCACGATCGCGTCCAGGGACCACCAACCCTTGCTCGTCGAAAAATCCTCCACGGGGAACACGGAGATTCACCCCGCCCCACGCACCAATGCCAAGCCGGAATTGGCGGAGCATGCGAATGCCGGCCCCGTCATGCACCGCACACAGCGCCGAACACGGGCCCGAGACGGGGCAGCCATCTTGGCCTGAAGGAGCCCCTCATCCCAATAGTCGCCGCAAGTCCATCCTTGCCTCAGCCGCCAATCCAGACGCAAATATTCACCCGTCACGCGCGATTGTAATTCGCCATGATGCATCCCGAGACGAGCCAAGCCATATCCATTCATTCAGCACTGCGATCCATGAAGCACAAGGCTCTCGACATCCTCGACCGTCTAACGCGAGCAGACTTGTTGAATGCGGAGAAGCCCACTGACGGGGCGACCGATGGAAGAGGACGATCGGATGGCTCGAGGGAGAAGAGGCTTACAGAACTACTGCGCGACCCGGAATCTGACCAAGGCGGCGGCTGGTTCATGTATGTGCCGAGATGCTTCAACGATGCTTTGGATATCCGCCAGACGCCCCGAGTCATTGACGGAAGAGCCACGACAGTCTGGACCCAGGGATCAGCGTTTGCATTCAAGCCTGGCGACTTGATCTATGACACCGAGAGGGCGTATGGGGAGTGGTCGGAAGCCCTACGGCATGTGGGAGTAGCTGTGCAAGTCAAGAGCGCGGATGCCGCGGTCGCTTCACAACCGGGCGTCGATCGTGCTCCGGGCAGAGTTACTTTCGACGTCCTCCTTCCATCCGCTGATCGATCAATGCTGGTGTCTTCAGGTTGCCTCACCCTGACCCAGGATGGTTTTGTTCGGATGCTCATCACCGGCGATGGATTGCCACGGCGACAAGAATGACATGAAGGCTACACTGCTCGCCAAAAGCAGCTCGGGTGACCCCTACGAGGTAGAATTTGCAATCTGTGGAGAGCACGTCCGTGTTTTGTGTCGATGTCAGGCGGGGGTGCTGCAGCAAATGTGCAAGCACAAGCTGGCGTTTATTACGGGTGACGCCAAGATGCTCTTTGATGCCACGCAGGCATCCATGCTTGCGGAAATACAGTCATGGCCGCAGTTCGACGGACTACGGAACCGAATGGGACGCTACGTGCGCGAGCTTGGAGAGATGGAGCTAGAAATAGCGGAGCTCGCCAAAAGGGAGCGAGGCATCAAAGCGCAGATAGGCAAGAATTTGGCACACGGAGGTTATGCCAGCTAACACGACTTTGGATCGAGAATCATCGCGCGCCGGCCGCCCCGCCCTGGGCCGTGTTGGCCGCTTGCGCTCCGCGGGTCCAATGGGGTCACATGCAAGCATTCAATATTTGGGTTTGGACAGGGCGGATAAGACGGCCACATATTCGGTCTTGGGTGGCGCAACCTGCGAACATACGAGTGCTTCCCAACATCCATTCTCGTATCGTTGATGGGCATGAACTTCCGCAGAGATGGCAGCTGCCGTGTCATGCGCCGTGCAGCGGGCATTGATACGCTCCTACGGCGTGACGAGGACCGGAGGAGGCTGAACCGATTGGACCGGACGAACGTAGAGTGTCGAGGGCTGGCCCGATTGCCGACCTCTTGAGGGCGATGAGGGTGACGACATCGCTCCAGTGGGAGAAGGAGAGTGCATCGATCTTCGAGTCGTGCTCCCGAACCAGCTTGGACAGGGAATGGCCTGGAATGAGGTTGCAAAGTTGCTTGAGGACCGACAACATCGGCCAAGTTGATGTTGATGTCCTTCATTTCCCCATGTCTTGTGACATGGGGCTCATTGACTCAACCAAATTTTCCAATGACGCCCGGCGGGCTGATTCTTGTGGGAACCTACTGGAATTGAACCAATGAGACACGACATCAATCTCATGAAGTTGCTGCTCCTTGATGTCCGCGACGGCGGCCATAGCGCAGACGCTAAGGGGTATCCCGAGGCGTTAGTGCTCGACCAATGTGCTTACTTGATCGATGCGGCCTACGTTGACGGGAAATATCTGAAGGGGAGCCAAGGCGAACTCGTATCGGTGGTGATGACGCGCCTCCTTCCTAAAGGCCATGACTATCTTAGTGAACTGGAACGAAGCATAGCCCCACTACAGCAGAATAGGTCAACCCAAAACGTCATCCGCATCTTTCTCAGCCACAGTAGCGCTGACACCGATTTGGCCGCTGCAATAATTGATCTGCTGCGCGATGCCTTGTCGCTTCCTCCGCAGAGCATTCGGTGCACGAGCGTTGATGGATACCGCCTTCCATCAGGTGCAAATACAAACGAGCAATTGCGATTAGAAATACACGAGAGCGAGACGTTCATCGCACTGCTTACGAAGGCAAGTATCACAAGCACCTACGTGCTCTTTGAACTCGGCGCTCGCTGGGGGGCTGGCCGCCACTGGTCGCTGTTATTGGGTGGTGGGCTCCGGGGCAGCGATCTGAGAGACCCACTAAAGGCTCACAACGCTCTGGATGCCTCCAGCGAAGCTCAAATCGATCAGTTCATTTCGGAACTAGCGGCCGCGCTCACAATTCAAATAACCGCGCGTGCCGCGTGGGGAGCAAAAGTGAAGCGGATTGTCGCGCTGGCGGCACTTGCTCCAACTTCACCAACAGTATCCGGCCCCTGACTTCCCACCGCGATGGATAACTTACGCGCAGCTCAGATTTTCGATAACGCCGCGCCAACCATTAAACGGGCGATGTCGCTGTTTGCTTTGCCCACATCTGGAAAAATCCTCGTTGGCGCATCTGGCGGGAAAGACAGCACCTTTCTCGCCCTTTTCCTTCGGCATCTGGGTTTTGACGTTGAGTGCTTGGTTGTTGACCTTCGTTATCCGAATTTTGGAGCGCCCCAAATCCAAACCGCTCTGCAGGACCTTGGGTTGCTCGCAACAGTGTGTGACTTGCGAGCGGAAATGGAAGATGCCTTCTACCTGAAGGCAGACAAAGAGGCGCTGAAAAAGAACTTCCTCGAGTTGGACTCCGAAGAATGCACCACTCCGTGCGGTGCCTGCTCAAGAAGCAAGCGAACAGCCCTTGCCCGGTATGCAGCCTCCAGAAACATCAGACACGTCGCATTGGGTCATCATCGCGAGGACTTCCTTGCCACTCTGCTCAAGGACTACTTCGTTCACAGTTACCACGCTACGCACGGATCGTATGAAAGGTTCCGCTTTCAAGAGTTCGTGAGTCGTTGTCCAATCAACAGGCACCAACTTGAAACGCTTTGCTCCGCGCACAATGCTTCAACGATGGCCGTGAGACTGCGCTTGACGGACAGAACCGAATTGATCCGCCCCATGTTGTTCATGCCCGAACAGGGTATCATTCAGGCGCGCGACATGCTTGGCCTGCCGACCTTTTCTTCAGGATGCTCCCACGCATCCTTCTCATCGCCACACGCCGAGCCTACCAAAAGGGAAATCGTCCACGCCGAGCTAACCCGGCGACTATCAACTGATCCCGACCTTGCCAACTGGCTGGCTCCGATTGCACTTTCCACCCTCAACCAAGACGGGCGTCCGGTTTCGAACCCTCGTTCCAACAGGGCGCGAGCACTCCCAGGCTTTGACACAACACACTCATGAAGGCCAAGCCAATCATGATTGGTGTTGCCGGGCTCCAAGGGAGTGGAAAAACTACTTTGGCGCGGGGCATTGCAAGCAAGTTCGGGTGGGAGTTTGTCGCGGAGAGCGCAACCGCTATGCGCTACATCCCTGACTTATTTAGTGACATGCGCAGATTGGCGTTTGAGGCTCAGATCGGCTTTTTCTGCAACAAGGCCATTGTCCTGCAAGAGCGGCTTGCGTCTGGATTGAATGTGGTGCTTGACCGCACCCTGTATGAAGACGCAGCCGTCTTCGCAAGCTACTTTCATCAGATCGCCATGATTGATGATCGTGCCTTTGCGACGTACAACACGCTCGCTGAGTATTTCACGTCAATCGTTCCAGCCCCAGACCTCACGATTTACTGCGATTGCCCCGTCGCAATCGCCAAAGCCAGGATTGATGCGAGAAAGCGCGAAAGCCTAAAGAGCTATCCCGCAAAGCACGTCGAAGATATCGGAAGGCTTTACGAACGATGGTTCGCAACTTACAACGCAGGGCCACTAGCAAGAATTGATAGTGAAGTGAATGACTTTCGAGATGAAAAGGTTATTCGGCGGATTGCAGACGAGATATCCAGCATGCTTGCGAGACCCAGACTAGACAAGCAGCAAGACCTATTCGCTCATGTGATGCCGCGGCGTCCCGCTCAAACAGTGACTCTGGTCGAGGAAATCAGGGGAATGACACAAATGTCTAGCTACATTAGCAACTCAGACATCGACCCGAAGAAGCATTTGATCACACTACCTCCCGGTCCATTCGCGTATCTGGCCGCCCCTTTCACCGAGTTCGCACGAATCGGCACGATAGTGAATGAACAGGACAGCGGGGAACTCATACCGCTTCCACAGCTACACGGTTCGATACCTGTTGGTGTTTATCGGCGTGCGCTCTTGGGCATTGAGCGCCACCTCCAAGGCTTTCGTCTTGAAACACTGATCCCACATCGCGACGTAAACAAGTGGGGCCACAAAACGGTTCTTCCGGGCGATGTTTTCGGACATTGCAAGCTCGCGGTTCAGCAAGCAGACCTTGTTGTAGCTGTGCTAGGCCACAGTCCCGGTGCGCATTTTGAAGTGGGCCTCGCTCAAGGGTTGGGTAAACCAGTCCTATCGATCCAATGTTCCGAGATACCCACTTCCTATTTGGCGACAGGAATGGCCATCGCTCCAAGGAGTTCATTTGTCGCTGTGTGTGAACGCGTACGCGATCTTCCGTCCGTTCTTCAAAGGCGCGAGGTTCAACAATTCTTGGAAGCCGCAATTCGATTATGAAAAGGATGGTTCAATTCTACGAGGAGTGCAGCCCTGTTTTCCAAACGTTGCTTGCTGCCTTTCCGACTGCGGTATTGTTCTACTTTGCGGCGCTTTTGGGCACTTGGATAAGCCAACTTTGGCAAGGCCCAAATGCTTTGTTGAAGGTGGGTAGCCACGGAATTGTGTTTATCTTCGTAGCAACGGTCTTTTTGTTTACCGCTGACCGGTTTAAGGCCGTTCGGTCCTCGATTCGTTTGCAGAAAGAGCACGAACGCAATGCACTTGCTGCTGCTCACGCTCACTGTGACAGGGTAACGAGTTCCATTATTGGTCGGATCGCACCACACAGTTCGCCCGCTGGGTTTATCGAGCTGTATTGCGGGTCGGTTGAAGTGATTCGTGAATTCGTGAAGGCTGCCTACCTGACGTTTTCGGATAGCTACGGGAACGGGTCCGACCCGATGTCACGAATCAATTTCGAGGTGACTTTCATGACTTTGTCCTACCGGGACAGCAAGATTACGATTCCCGCATGCGCAAACCGGGATAGCCGGCAGCCTCGCAGTATGGTTCTGCGGTCAAGTAATCCCGACATTTACAAGGATACTGAGACGGCAAAGATTTACAACGCTCCCCGGCCTGAACCGGTGATTGTGAATGACACAAAGCAGTTCCAGAAATATTCGGAACTCTATCCGGGTGAATTGGAGCGTCTGCGCTCGTCAATCATTTACCCAGTTCTTTCGGACAAAAACGAATTATTGGGCACAGTGGTGACTCATTGCGATAAGGCGGGGTTCTTCGATTCCACAAGGAGCAAGTATTGGTTCGAGCTATTGGAAGTATTCGCCAAGCACATTGCCGTGGAAAAGCGTAAGCTCGATGTGCTGACAAGCGTGTCTGGAACGTTGAACTTGCCGCTACCTGTGCCACCACCTTTCTGACCCGTCTTCGCCGCCCACGCGGGGAAACTCAATGGAGTCACATCTAAACTGTTGATTCTGCTGTAAAGCCCCCTGTTTTTGGAATCGAATCGCTGGCGCTTTGAGACGCTCAAATCGGTAACGATGCCTTTGCGCTTATGGGGCGCTTTTAGTTTCGTGGAAGGTGATTTGATGGGGTGAAAACGGCCTGGAATGGGTTTTGCAGCAGAAACAACTGTTGACATTAGGTTTGGGTAGGCGACGAGCTCACATCCAAACATTCAACAAATAGCCTTGGCTGGGGCAGATGAGCCGGCCCCATTTTCAGCCTTGGGTGGCGCAAGCGGGCGCCTCACAACATCCATCTGCTCTGGGTTTGTAGGCATGAACGCCCGCTGAGACGCTGAGGCGCAGAGATATGACCAAAAGGCTCTGCGTCTCCGCGCCTCTGCGGGCGGTTCTGCGTCATGAACTGAGGAGCACTCCACGATCATGTCTCATGGCATCGCCCCCTTGCGTGAACCGGTTGTGAAGAAATCCCGCTGAGGCGCGGAGACGCAGAGTCGTGAGTTCTCGGTTCTCCACCGAGGCTGCGAAGCACTCGGGCACGACGGAGGCGCACCCAAGGGACCGCTGACGGTGGTCGGCCGGTCTGGGGAGGATTTGCCGGGAAAGCGCCAGTGGACCACCGCCCGCCGGCCTGTGGGATCGCTGCACCGCATCGATGGCGTGAAGGCGGGATGGGTTTCGTCGAGGTCTGAGATGTGCCCCCTTGTGCGAGCTCGTGCACGCGACGCGGGGCAATCCCCCATTTCGGGACTGGCGCGGCCAGTCGATGTCAGCGCTCCTCGCCCACCGCGCGTCTTGCGCCCGGTCTCATGGAAGGGCAGTCTGCGAGGGATGAGCACGATTTCAGTCAGCGATTTGCAGAGAAAGCCCGCGAAGCAATGGCTCAAGGCGGCGGGCCATGAGGATTTGGTGGTCACGTCCAAAGGCCAGCCCGTGGCAGTGCTCATGCGAGTCGCGTCGGACTCGGTGGAATCCACCCGCGCACTCGTGC
>CAIYFP010000435.1 GCA_903925515.1 uncultured Verrucomicrobiota bacterium | reverse complement strand
GGATCGAGGGGGGCGAGGAGGTGCACTGGCAACTGCTGAACCGGACGGACCTCCGCCTCAAGCGCCCGAACGCCCGGCCGGCCGAACCGGTGCAACATGCGGATTAACGGGGGTTTTTGAGTTTTTCAGCAGAATCAACTATTGACAAGTGTTCGGGTGACCATGCGTGAGGCGGGCCCGTGCAGGGTCCCGGGTCCTTCGCGCACGGAATTGTTTCCTGTCCGGACCCGCCGTGGGGCCACCGGTTGCCCCGGGGATGCCAACCCCAGCTCGTCCAGGCGGCTGATGGCTTGCCGGGACTTCGCCTCCCAGCATCGAGGCCTCGGCGAGCGACGGGGTCCCATACACCCGCCCTGATGCCCCGGGCCGCCTGCATGGCGTCATGCGATCGGGTGACTGTGGCGCAGGCGCGCCAACCATGCGCGCCACCCAAAATGTCAATACTTTAGATGTGACCCCATTGCGCGTGGGGGGCGATGCGGGCCATGGTGCGGGATGATTTCGAGGCGTGACTGGCTGGGGCGCGTGGGTGGTGGCATGGCGGGCGCGATGGCATGGGGAGGGTTCTCGGGGGCCGGGGGCGCGATGCGAGGCATCGCCGCGCCGGCCGCATGGGGGGAGAAGGGCAAGGCGGCGCTGGACCTGATGACGTTCAACCTGCGGTATGCGTCGGCGACGGGGGCGAACCGATGGCCGCTGCGGAGGCCGTGCGTGGCAGGGGTGCTGCGCGAGGCGTTGCCGGACGTGGTGGGGACGCAGGAGGGATTGTACGGGCAGTTGAAGGACATCGGGTCGGACTTGCCGGAGCTGGGATGGATTGGGCTGGGACGGGACGGCGGGAGCCGGGGGGAGTTCATGGCGGTGTTTTACCGGCGGGAACGGCTGGAGCCTGTGGAGTACGATCATTTTTGGCTGTCGGACACGCCGGAGGTGATCGGCTCGACGAGCTGGGGGAACACGAACCGAAGGATGGTGACCTGGGTGACGTTCGAGGACCGCGCCACGGGAAGGCGCTTCCAGTTCTGGAACACGCATTTCGATCATCAGGTGGAGGAGGCGCGCCGGAAGTCGGCGGCGTTGGTGGTGGCGAGGATGGCGAAGGTCCCGGCGTCGATGCCGGTGGTGTTGGCCGGTGATTTCAACGCGTTGTCGGGGGCGAGCCGTTCCTACGAGATCCTGACCGGGGAGGGCGGCCTGAAGGACACATGGCATGCGGCGGCGGCGCGGAGCGAGGAGGACGCGAACTCGTTCAACGGGTTTGCGCCGCTGGAGCGGAAGGGGCAGCGGATCGACTGGATCCTGAGCCGGGGCGCGGCGCGGGTGGCGGGCGCGGGGGTGGTGACGACGCGGGTGGACGGGCAATGGCCGAGCGATCATTGCCCGGTGACGGCGCGGCTGGAGTGGGCGTGAGGCGGGGTGTCGGCGATGTCGGCGCTTGCTGTCACGTCGTTGTTCCTGAGCGCGGCGTTGCTGTTCTCGATGCAGCCGATGCTTTCGAGGATGGGGCTGCCGATGCTCGGGGGTGCGCCGTCGGTGTGGAACACGAGCATGGTGTTCTTCCAGGCGGCGGTGTTGATGGGGTACGGGTTGGCGGACGTGCTGGCGCGGGTGGGGACGGTGCGGGTGCAGGCATGGGTGTTCGCGGGGTTGATCGCGTGCGGATGGGTAGTGCAGCCGCTTCGGCTGGGCGGGGCGGCGATGGCGCCGGGGGATTCGCCGGCGGGGTGGCTGCTGGGGCGGTTGCTGGTGTCGGCGGGGCTGCCCGCGTTGGCGTTGTCGATGGCGGCGCCGCTGTTGCAGCGGTGGTTTCACGGGCGGACGGGGCGAGACCCGTACTTTTTGTACGTGGCGAGCAACCTTGGGAGCCTTGGGGCCTTGGTTGCGTACCCGTTCTGGGTGGAGCCGTGGCTGGGATTGGCGGGGCAGGCGGAGGCATGGCGATGGGGGTATGTCGCGTGGGGCGTGATGGTGTGGGCGATGGGGATGGCGCCGGGCGGGCGCGGCGCGGCGGTGGCGTCGGTGGTGGCGGCTTTGGGTTCGGGGCGGGCCGGGGAGGCGATTGCGGCGGCGGGCGGGGCTCCGGGGGCGCGGAAGCTGGCGTCATGGGCGTTGATGGGGGCGATCCCGGCGAGCCTGCTGCAAGGGTGCACGATGTTCCTGACGACGGACATTGCGAGCGTGCCGTTGCTGTGGGTGGTGCCGCTGGCGACGTACCTTGCGACGTTCGTGCTGACGTTCGACGCGGGGATGAGGCGTCCGGTTGCGTGGGCGCGGCGAGCGTTGCCGTATCTTGGGGTGTCGCTGTTGCTCGCGTTGATGACGCGGGCGACGCAGCCGGTGGGGTTGTTGATGGCATTGCACCTTGGGTTCCTGTTGGCGGCGGGTCTTGCGTGCCATGGGCGGCTGGTGGAGGAGCGGCCGGCGGCGTGCCATCTGACGCGGTTTTACCTTGCGCTTGCGGCTGGGGGCGTGGCCGGGGGGGCGTTCAACGCGTTGGTGGCGCCGCAGGTGTTCCGGACGATGGCGGAGTATCCGCTGGCGATTTCGATGGCCTGCGGGCTTGGGCTGGCGGGGGCTGGGATGCGATGGGCATGGAAGGATACGGGGGTGGCGGCCTTGGTGGGCGGGGGGGTGTTGGCGGGAGGCTGGGCGGCCGGGGCGCTGGCGGGCGGGCATGAACGGCTGCGGGATGCCGGGGTGTTTGGGCTGGCGGCGTTGGCGTGCTGGTGCCTGAAGGGAAGGCCGCATCGGTTTGGGCTGGCGCTGCTGGCGGTGTTTGGGGCGGGGGGCGTGCTGGAGACGGGATGGAGCCGGAACGAGGCGACGCTGAGGAACTTCTTCGGGATCACGCGCGTGACGCGGGATGCGGGGGGGAAGTTCCGGCAATTGATGCACGGCAACACGT
>CAIYFP010000434.1 GCA_903925515.1 uncultured Verrucomicrobiota bacterium | reverse complement strand
CGGATCCTCGGGCCCAAGTTGGGTTTCCGTGATGATGATCGAGGAAATGTCGATGTCGGCCCGCCTCACCATGTCCGTGATTTCCCGGAGCGCGGCGCCTTGGTCGCCGTCCATGGTCTCGGCAAGGATCTTGACGGCGAGGGGGAGCAGCAAGGGGCCGTCGTTGCCGAAGAACTTCACGGAATCCACGATGTGGCCATGGACCGTCCTGAGATCCGGGTGGAGGCCCGGATAGTCCTTGCCGATGCGATGGAGGAACGGCTTGGTCTGGCGTCCTTCGCCGTCGGAGCATTCGACGCGCAGGATGTCGGCCAGCTTTTCGTGGGGGTAGGCGGGAGAAAGGATGGCCCCGGAGAACCTGGGCGTGAGGCCATGGACCCCGAAGACCAGGTCGCCATCCTTGAGCAACCGCTCCTCGGAGATGGACGCATGGGAATAGGTGATGCGGTACGAGAAGGCGTGCCGGCCCACGATGAACTGAAGCTCGAGGGTGGTGTCATCGAACCGGGGATGCAGCTTGTTGGGATCGAACAGGTCGGCAAGTCCGCCGCCATCCCGGACCAACTGCTGCAAGGTGCCGTACGCCTTGAGCAGGTTGCTCTTGCCCGTCGCGTTGGCACCGAAGAACGCCAGGCAAGGAACCATGCGCCGTCCGTCCTCGGCTTCGAGGAAGGGCATGACTTCGAGGGATTTATGGCCGTTGGGCGCCTTGCCTTCGGCGAAGGAGAAATCCAGCCGGAGCTCGATAATGGAGCGGAAGTTACGGATGTAGAAGGAGGAGAGCATGATTCCCGTGCTGTTGAACCCATGGTTTGGGCAGTGGAGACAGGATTCAACAAAGATAAACAGTTATTTTGCGCATCATGGGTCAAGTCGGGGTGCTTCCGGTGAAAAGGTCGCCGAGATCGTCATGGCGGGAGGCATCCGCATCCGGCCCGAGCCGCCTCCGGATGAATGGCATCGAGCGGGAAGGCGACCTCGATGAGCTTGCGGGGGGATGGTGCGGGGTGGGTGGGCATGGGGGGTCAGATCCGGATGCACTGTCGCTTGGCGGAATAGAAGGGCTTGAGGTTGCCCAGCGGCATTTCCAAGTGGAGGAAAGCCATCAAGGCATCGACTTGATCGACCATGCTTGCAATCGCTTGATCCAAGGCAGCGAGATACTCTCGACGCTCGGTTTTCAGTGGGTGGTGATTGAGGTTCAGGATGCGAAGCGTTTCCGTGGCATCGGGCTCGATGGCTGACTCGCTAGGTCGTACAGACCCGTCCCGTTCGTAAACAAAGCTGGTCTCGCATCGTGCCTGGCCGGGGGCAATAAACCCTGGGGTCCATCGACCGGTCTCGTCAGCGCCGGCAAAGTATCTCCTCCGCTTATGGAGGTTGCAGGTTTGGGAATCGGTGCAGCAAAGGACAAGGTTGGTGTAAAGAAACGTGACTTCAGGATGGTCTGACTTTGGGATGACGTGGTCGATGGACGAGCCAGCAGGGACGGGTTCCAAGACGCGTTCACAGTAGGCACAAAGGCCATGCTGAAGTTGCCAGAGGGCATCACGAACCTCCCGAGCATCAAAGGCATCCCATGCGGCGCGAGGGTCCGTCGGGTGCCGTTGGGCGCGGTATTCGTCCCGAATCGTCGGGGGCCACTCGGATGGGTGGGTGAAGTGACGCATCGCCTTACTTTCGTTGTGCCCGGAATTTGCGAAGGGCTTCGTTCTTGCGGATGCCAACATCGGCGAGTTGCAGCTCGGGGTCGTGCTTGCCCCAGACGGCTTCGAGATTTGTCCGCAATTCGAGAGCGCGAGGCGAGTCGTGTTGATCCGCGCCAACGAGGCGTTGGTATTCGCGGAGCTCGGCAACGGCAGGCAGGTGCTCCGGATAGGCACGCCCGCCCATGACGGCCTCAAGCGAACGCGAATTGGAGTGTCCGTATGTGTTGGGGACATTGTCGTCGGCGATCCACTTGCCGGCGGCGTCTCGCCGAAGAACACGGAGGCTTTCTGGCTTAACGGTCGATACGACCTGCGGGCTGTGAGTGGTGACGATGAGTTGGATCATCGGAAATGCGTCGCGGAGGGATTGGATGACGACATGCTGCCACTCTGGGTGGAGGTGCATGTCCACTTCGTCCACCATCACGATACCATGGGTTTGCCTGGCTGCCTGTGCACCGAGCTGGGGATTGAGGCGGGTGCAACGGTGGGCGATGTCACCCACCATCCCGATCATGTTGCGGATGCCGTCGGACAGGTGATCGACGGGAAGCGTGCCATGCTCGGGGTGGGTGGCGACGATTTGGTTGTCGGCGAAATCCCATGAAAGGTTCTGCCATCCGCTCGGTTCGAGAAGCGCGTTTACCGCGCTGGTGACGGCCTCCAGCTTTTCCCTGGGTGCGTGAGGCGAGGATTTGCCATCCGTCTTCTCTTGCTGGGCGACCCGCGAGAATCGCTCAAACCAATCCTGAAAATACTTGTAGCGCGACGCCGAGCTGAGGCAGTCCTCGTAGCCCAAGAGTCGATTGGTGCCGCCTCCGGCCTTCTTTTTCGTCAACTTGTGGGCACCGAATAGGCGTCCTGTGCCGTAATAAGCGAAGATGGGAAGCACGGGTGAGTCCGTGCGCTTCGCGTCGTTGAAGTCCTGGAGGTGCTTGCGAAGCGTGGTTGCAGCCTCCTTGAGGGACAGGGCATCCACGGATTTGGTTTTGGCACGCGGCTTGTCCGATTCCAAGGTGCGGGACCATGTCAAAGGGCACTCACTGATGCTTCCGTCCGCCTCGAAGCTGGTGGGAAGGGCGGGATTCATCGTGCCGTCTGGGCCGAGTTGCAGGCGGATGTCGTCGTGATCAAAACCTAAAGAACCTAGGCGGCTCTGGATCGTGTCGACGAAGAGGCGAAGCGCCACGGCCACGGCGTCCAGGATTGCTGTTTTGCCGCTGCCATTGGGCGCCACGACCACCGTCAGCGCGGGATGAAACCGAACCTCGAGCTCCGGGAAACACCGATAGTTCCTAAGGAGCAACGAGTTGAGGCGAGTGGGTGTTCTTGCGGAAGTCATGGCGTGGCTCGGGCGAGTAGTTCGCCCAGGTCGTAATTGATGGATGCGACGCCCCAGTCCAGCTCCTTGGTGAACGGCGTCGGTATGAAGAATGGACCCACGACCGTGTTGTCCTCAGCAATCAAGACAATGGCGAGGTGAAACTTCCCGGACTGATTCAGCGCGTAGAGGATCTCATTGCGGGTGATCGTGACGGTGGTTGCCCCCTTGATCCGTCCCTTGACCTCGATGTGCCGAACCTCCGGTTGTTTTCCATCCACCGCTGGCGGGTAGGAGGTCAAATCCCAGCCGCATTTCTGGGCGGAAACATCCACCACCTGGCATCCGCGAGCCTCCTCGGCACGCCGAACGGCCTCCATGGCGAGCCTTTCGATGCGGGATCGGGCGGCGGGGTCGGCACTGAATGCGGCATGGGTTGCGGCATCGGGAGGCTCTTCCCCTCGAAGTTTGCGGAGGAGACCGGCGGGCACGACCAACGCGCCACTCAACAGAACTGGCGTGGCCGACGTGACGTGCCGCATGGACTGGAGTTCGCGTTTCCGGCTTTCCAAGCGGGATTCGAGGTCGGCCAAGGTGCGGCGGACATTCTCCAGGTTCAGCCGGACATCGGCACCGGCCTGTTTGTCCTCGGTCAGCTTGACGAAGCGGTCGCTCCAGAAGGCGATCTCCTTGGTCAACCGCTCATGGACTGCTGAAAGAGTTCGATCCACATGGGCGACGCGACGCCCGGCGACCTCGTTGTAGTGCTCGGGAACGAGGGAAGCCGCCGCCAACGCCAGGGCGCGTTGCTCCAGACCGGCGGAGAGCCATGGCTGGTCCAGCGTCGATCCCAGAAGCGCACGCTCGGCCGCCGGAAGCGGTTCCATGTCGAGGTGGGGAGCCCAACCGGCAAAGCTGGCTGAACCGTCCGGCAAGACACGAATGAACTGGAGCCGCTTGGAGATGACTTGTCCGTCGCCGGACTTGATCTCGTGGGTCAACAGGAAGAGCAGCCAAGGCGTTTCGCCTTCGTCCGAAGGATCGACGAGAATCGCCCCTTGGCGCAGCAGGTTGGCGTTCTGTTCCAGCAGAACGTCGCTGAGCGCCAGCATCAGCGGGTGTCCTGGGTGGATCAGAGCGGCCAAGGCCATCCCGGGTGGGTCGAGAGGACGAACGGCTTCCTTGGTAAAGCAGACGCGCTCGTAGCGCTTCAGCACCGGGGACAGATCACGGCGGTTCCGCCCGCTGATCAGGCGATCCCGTTCACGGATGGCGCCCGGCACATGGGTGATTTCCCAACGCCCACCTTCGCGGGGATAGCACGAGCCGCCCACGGCCTCGAAGGCCTTCATGAAGAAGGAACGGATGAAGTAGGGCTGCAAACGCCGCGCTTCCGCCTTCTCCATTTCCTCCTTCACCGCGAAGAGGCGTTCGGGGCTCAGGGATTCCTGGGCAAGGGCATTGCGGTTGAGCAGGGACTCCAGGTGCTCGCGCTCAAAGGTGTTGTCGATGCTGTGCCGGAGCTTGGCCCGGACATCCTCGCGGTCACCATAGCGAATGGCCTCGAGCAGCAGGTCCTTCAAGCTGCGGTCCTCGAACACCTCGCCGAGGATGTCGAAGACGCGGCCCTTGAGGGCCTCGCCCTCGATGCAGAGCTTCTCCAGGAGACGGAAATAGACGTCGCCTTCGCGGGTTTCCTTGGCGACGAGGTTCCAGAGGTGACACACCTCCTGCTGGCCGATGCGGTGAATGCGGCCAAAGCGTTGTTCCAGCCGGTTCGGGTTCCAAGGCAGGTCATAGTTCACCATCAGGTTCGCGCACTGAAGGTTGACGCCTTCACCGGCGGCGTCCGTGGCGATCAACACCCGGATGTCCGGATCCGACCGAAACAACGCCTGAGCCTTGAGCCGATCATCGCGGTGGGTGCCGCCGTGGATCGTGACGATGGCATTCTCACCACCCAAGACGCCGGCAATACGGGCGTGAAGGTAATTCAGCGTGTCGCGATGTTCGGTGAACACGATGAGCTTCCGCAGGCGGCCGCTGGAATCGTGCATGCGCTCGTCGCGCTGGAGGATCTTGGAAAGCTCGTCCCACTTGCGGTCCTGACCTGAGGCCACAACGGCCTTCGCCTGGTGTTCGAGCCCGACGAGGCTGTCGATCTCGTCCTCCAGCTCGGAAATGGTTCGAGCGGCGGTTGCTTCATCGACCAGGTTTTCCTCCAAGGCCTCCTGTTCCTCGGCGTTGAGGTCGTCCTCGTCGTCGGGAACGATGGGGAGTGCCGTTTGGAACCCGGGTTCGGGGCTGACCAGGTAGGCCGGTGGCGGGGCGGGTGTGTAGGTCTCCGCGAGAACCTGGCCCCCCCGTTGGCTGGCCTTGGCCTCCCGCAGGCGACGTTGCAGGCGTTCGCGGCGACGCTTGAGCGACTGGAAGATGGCCTCTGGACTCGATGCCAAGCGACGTTGCAGGGCGGTCAGGGCAAAGCCCACGGAGCCTTTTCGTGCCCCTTGCAGGTTGTCCGCCTTGCCCATTTCGGTGGTGACGTATTGCGTCACCGCCTCGTAAAGGGCGATCTCGATGTCCGCGAGCTTGTAGTTGACCGTGTAGGCCTTGCGCTCGGGGAACAGCGGACTGCCATCGAACTTGCGCAGTTCCTCCTTCACCATGCGACGCATCAGGTCGGACGTGTCCACCTTGTGCACGCCATCGCGGAACCTTCCGTAAAAACGGTCCGAATCGAGCAGGGACAGGAAAAGCTGGAAGTCCTCCTCCTTGCCGTTGTGCGGCGTGGCCGTCATGAGCAGCAGGTGGCGGGTATGCGCGCCCACGCGCTCCGCGAACCGGAAGCGGGCTGTCTTCTCGAGTTTGCTGCCGAAGAAGTGAGCGGCCAGCTTGTGCGCTTCATCGAAGATGACCAAGTCCCAGCCTGCCTGCAGCAACTTGGACTGCACAGGACCCGGCTGTTTCCCCTCGGATCCTCCATCGATTTCGTCCCGCGACAACTGGTCGAGTCGGACCACCAAGTGGTCGAGATTCTCGAAGGGGTTTCCACTGGGCGTCTGGGCTTCCAGTTCACGGGAGAAGACACGGAATTCGAGCCCGAACTTCCCCAACATCTCGTCCCGCCACTGCTCCACGAGGCTTCCCGGGGACACGATCAGGATGCGCCGTGCATCGGCGCGCATGATCAATTCCCGGATGTAGAGACCGGCCATGATCGTCTTGCCGGCTCCCGGGTCGTCGGCCAGCACGAAACGGAGCGGCTGGCGGGGAAGCATGGACTCGTAAACGGCGGTGATCTGGTGGGGCAATGGTTCCACGTCTGAAGTGTGAACCGCCATCATGGGGTCGAAGAGGAACGCCAGGTCGATGCGCTTGGCCTCGATCACCAGCTTGAAGGTCTCGCCATCGCCCTCGAAGGACCACGGGCGCTGGGTCACGGCGAGCGCAATGCTGGCTTCATCCTGACGATTCAGGAGCCGCTCCTTCAAGGCACCGTCAGGAGTGCGATAGATGACCTGCACCGCACCGTCAGCAATGCGGATGACGGAAACCACGGCGGACACCGTTGCAGGCTCAATACCCGTCAGAGCAACCCCTGCGGAGATGTCTTCGAGGCGGATCATCGCAGGCCACGCTCCGGAGCAGACGCGAAGTGTTGAATCCGATCCCTCATGATGCCGCGAATCCGACGGCGGCGTTGCCGCGCCACGTTCCCTCGATGGTGCCTCTTCCCTTCCACATGGCCGGGGTTGCCCTGCGGGATCGCGGCAGCAGGGCCTTGAAAAGTGCCAGGGAGATGGCCGCCCGGATATGGGAGCAGGTCGTACATGGTGCCGCAGGCTCTTGGTGGATTCGGCTTTCAGCAACGCTTCGGAGCAGGTCCACCGCCGGACCAGCGACCGGCTCGCAAGTGGAGTAGTTCGAAACGCTCGATGAGCGAAAAGACTGCCAACGGGGGCCGGTTTGCGTCGAGAGGGATTCCAGAGGTCCTGATCCCCACGTAAGAAGTTTTTCGGTTCACGGTTCGGGCCTTGGACGCGGTTGGAGTGGCAAGTGGATGGATCCCGAGGGGCCTATCCGTTCACCCTCTCCAAAAAACCCGGGCATCCCAATGCAGAGGAATGACGCCTTGGCCCCTCGAGGGAGGGACTTCATGGGATCCCTTGCTCGAAACCGAAGGTTTCGCAGCAGGTAGCCGATGG
>CAIYFP010000433.1 GCA_903925515.1 uncultured Verrucomicrobiota bacterium | reverse complement strand
GCGTCGAAGACGGGCTTGGTGATGAGGTGCTGGGCGAGCATCTCAATGACCTCGGCGTCGGTGATGGAGTCGTTGAGGTCGTCGCGGAGCTCGTGGGCGAAGGATTGGAAGGCGGCGACCTCGCGGGTGTTTTGGGGGTTGCCGACGATCTGGGAGATGCGGGTGATGTGGGTGTTGGCGATCTTGGCGATGTCGTTGGCCCAGTCCTCCCAGTGGTTACGGTTGCCGCATTTCCTGACGACCTTGGCGTAAAGGGCGCGCTCGATCTCGCCGACGTTGAAGGCGAGCTCGGCCTGGGTTTCGGCGCGGTAGGCAACCTCGGGTTCGCCGATGGTGAACTGGCGTTGGCCGGCCTCGCGTTGGGTCGTGCCGCGTGACTTGGCGGCACTGCGGCGCGGGACGGCGTCGGTGATGGCCACGACCTCCATCTTGCGGGGGTCGCGTCCGATGAGGTCGAGCTTGTTGACGAAGGCGTCGAAGCGGTCGTCGTGGGAGCGGAGGGCCTGGAGGACGTCCCAGACGACCTTGTAGGTCTTGTTGTCGTCGAGGGCCTCGTGGGGCTCCATGCCGGCCGGGATGACGACGGGGAGGATGACGTAGCCGAGCTTCTTGCGGCCGTCGGGCGTGCGGCGCATGACGCGGCCGACGGACTGGACGACATCGACCTGGGAATTGCGGGGGGTGAGGAAGAGGACGGCGTCGAGGGCGGGGACATCGACGCCCTCGGAGAGGCAGCGGACGTTGCTGAGGATGCGGCAGGTGTTGGCGGGGGGCTCGGCCTTGAGCCATTGGAGCTTGGCCTCCTTCTCGGCGGCGTTCATGGAGCCGTCCACGTGGTCGGCCTCGCATTGGAGGGAGACGTCGGCCCCTTCCTGTTCCTGGTAGGCCTGGACGACCTTCTGGAACATGCCGGCGATCTGCTTGGAGCTGACCTTGTGCGACTTCTGGCCTTGGGACCGCTCGATGACCTGGCAGAAGGCCACGGCGCGGCGCATGGGGGCGGGGTCCAGGGCGAGGTCCTGCGCAAGGCCCAGCTTCGCCAGCGCCTTCCAGCAGCCGATGATCCGGGCCGCGTCGTCCACCTTGAGCTGGTTGTTCTCGTCCTTGAGCAGGTTTTGCAGGCGGGCGCTGACGTGGGCCTCGTCGATGGTGAGGACGAGCACCTTGTAGTCGGTGAGGAGCTTGAGCTCGACGGCCTCGGAGAAGGTGATGACGTGGAATTGGCGGCCGTAGATGGCCTCGTCGTCCATGGAGGCGATGGCGATGTTTTCCCTCTCGGCGACGGCCTTGGCGGCATCGGCATAGATGCGGGGGGTGGCCGTCATGTAGAGGCGCTTGGCGGCGCGGAGGAAGTCGTCGTCGTGGACGCGGACGAAGTTGCTTTCGTCGTCGTCGCCGAAGGTGGCGCCGGTGGTGCGGTGGGCCTCGTCGCAGATGACGAGGTCGAAGGGGGGGAGGCCGTGGAGCTTCTGGGCGCGGCTGATGACGTCGAGGGAGTGGTAGGTGGAGAAGATGACGCTCATGTGCTGGGCGTCGTGGCGCTTGCTGACCTCGGTGGCGAGGCGCTGGGGATCGGTGGTGGCGGGGTAGCGAAGCTCGTGGGCGAAGGTCTGGACGACGTCGTCGTCCTTGCGACGGTGCTTGCCGACCTCGGCGTCGGAGCAGACGGCGAAGCTATCCAGCGGGACGGCGGATTGCTGGGTCCACTCGGTGAGGGTTTGGGAGAGGAGGTTGAGGCTGGGGACGAGGAAGAGGACGAGCTTGCCCTTGCCGGCGACGTCCTCGGCGATCTTGAGGCTGGTGAAGGTCTTCCCGGTGCCGCAGGCCATGATGAGCTTGCCGCGCGGGGAGGATCTGAAGCCGAGCAGGACGTTGCTCTTGGCGCTGAGTTGATGCGGGAGAAGGGGGTACTTGGGCTTGAGCTCGGGGGGCGCGCCGGGCTGGTACCGGGCCCAGTCAATCTGGGAGTTCTCAAGGTCGAGGAGGTCGATCTTGAAGACGGGCGGCTGCTGGTCGCGCAGGGCTTCCTCGGCGTTCTCGCTCCAGTCGGAGGTGGTGGCGACGATGATCCTTTGGGTGAAGGGCCTGCGGCCCGACGCCGTGAAGAAGCTGTCGATGTCGGCCTTGCGGACGCGATGGTCGGGGGCATGGCACTTGCATTGGATGGCGTGGTACTCGCCGGTGCCGCGGGTCCTTGCGACGAGGTCGATGCCGGTGTCCTTGCTGGAGAAGCCGAATTGGGGGGAGCCGACCTCGGCGGCCCAGTCGGCATAGAGCCAGACGTCGCTGTACAGGTCCGAGTAGCTGGCCTCGTGGCGAAAGTAGGTGCGGACGAGTTCCTCGAAGTAGGTGCCCTTTTCGCGTTCGGTCTGGGAGGCGGCGCGATAGCGGGAGAGGATGTCTTGCAGGGCGGACATGCGGGGGGTGTCGTGGTTCGGCCTTTAGCCTTGGAGATGAAAGGTGTCAGCGCTTCGGC
>CAIYFP010000432.1 GCA_903925515.1 uncultured Verrucomicrobiota bacterium | reverse complement strand
GGGGTGAGCTGGTTGGGCTGGTAGCCGCGGTTGACGCCGGGGTTCACGCGGGCGGTGAAGGTGCGCATGCTGCGCTCGACCTGGAGGTTGGCGCCGAAGGGCTGCCGCAGGTTGCGGTTGCGGGCGAGGTAGGAAGCGGGGACGGCGTCCGCGCGAAGGGGATCGGAGTTGGAGTTGTAGAACAGGCGCCCGAAATCGTCCTGGGAGAGGCCCCATTGGCCGCGGAAGAGGGTAGGCTCGCGGAGCCAGTGGGTGCCGCCCTTCCATCGGTAGCGGGTGGTGTGGTTGGCGGAATAGACCCAGTTGTCGAGCGCCCATGTGGGACTGTTGCTGGCGTGCTCCGGGTTGGCGCGCTCGCCAAGGCGCGGGTCGTCCTGCGACGCGTAGTCGTCGGCGACCAACTCCTTCGTGTCGGCCTTGCCGTCGCCGTCGGTGTCGCGCGCAAACCAAAGGCGGGGAGGCTCGGCGACGAGTGCGCCGTCCCGGAAGAGCATGAGGGAGCGCGGCATGACGAGCCCGGAGAGGAACTCGGTGCGGCGGTCCATGCGGCCGTCGGCGTTGGTGTCCTCGAGGATGACGACCGACCCGACGGGATCCGCCTCGCCGGTGCCGTTGGGGTTGCGCATGTACCCGCTCATCTCGACGACCCAGAGCCTTCCCTGATGGTCGAACTGCACCGCGACGGGCGTCCGGACGAGGGGCTCGGCGGCGACGACCTCGGCATGGAACCCTTGCGGGAGGGCGAACGTGGCAAGCTGGGCCTCGGGCGAAAGGACGGGCGCGGGCGGGATGCGGTCGGCGGGGACGCGCTCGGGCTGGGCTTCGCCGGCCTTGTCGCCGTTCTGGGCGAGGGCGACCGACGAGGCAAGGGCAACGCCAAGGAACTTCTTGAACGGATTCATTGCAGGAATGGGGACGCGCTCGACACGGGATACTTCCGTCGAAAGACGGGCATTCAAGGGCGGAGTGGCGGGGCGGTTGGGGAGAAAGCATTCAACGCCCGGCGCGCGAGGCACGCCGGGCGTTGGGAAGCGGTCATGACAGCCGCGCGGCGGCTTCAGACGGTCTTGGTCTTGCCGGGGACGGCGATGGCGTAGAAGCCGTCGGCGTCGGGCAAGCTCTTGGGGGTGGCGTCCCACGCGATCTTGTCGGGCGCGAGGGAGATGCTGGAGTTGAGGGCGGCATCCCAGTCGATGGGCACGCCGCTGTAGGTGGACATGCGGCCCATGATGGCGACGAGGGAGGACTTGGCGCCGTTGAAGGCCTCGTTGTAGGCGGTGTTGCTGCGGATGGCGGCGAACAAGTCGTCGTGCTCCTGCTGGTAGGGATCGATGCCGCGCTGGCCGCGGAAGCGCCATGCGTCCGAGCCCTTGGCGCGGATGACATGGCCGGACACGTCGGCGTCGCCCTTGGTGCCCACGCAATGCTCGGAAACGGAGCTCCAGCAGCCGCGGATGTGACGGCACTGGCTGTACATGCGGGAGCCGTCGGCAAACTCGTACTCGACGGCGTGATGGTCGAAGATCTCGCCGTATTCCTTGGCGTTGCGGACCTGGCGGCCACCCATGCCAAAGGCGCGGACGGGGTAGGCGTTCTTGATCC
>CAIYFP010000431.1 GCA_903925515.1 uncultured Verrucomicrobiota bacterium | reverse complement strand
TCGGCCTCGAGCAGCGCGAGGCGGACATCGCGGAGCGCGTCGCTGATGTTGGACTCGGAAATCTTCCCGAGGCCGCGCAGGTTGCGAAAGACGTTCTGGAGGCGCGAGCTAAGGGCGTCGAACATGGTCCGCGAGGCTAGGAACGTCGGGATGGGCGGCAAAGATCAAACTACGGGCGCGTGCGGCGTCGAATGGCTTGCCTCGGGCGGCGTCGGCATGGCGCGCATGCTCGAGGCCGTGGAGCTGGCCGGGCACGACGTGCGCATGGAGATGTACATCTTCAAGGAAGGCGGGCCCGGGGACGATTTCCGCCATGCCTTGCTTGCCGCCGCACGCCGCGGCGTCCGCGTCCGGCTCCTGCTCGACGCCATCGGCTCGGGCGGCCTGCCGGAACGGTATTGGGACTCCCTCGCGGCCGCCGGCGGCGAGGTGCGCTGGTTCCATCCCATCGGGGGCGGGCTGGCCATGGTGCGAAGCCACCGGAAGATGCTCGCCTGCGACGGGAGCGTCGCCTTCGTCACCGGGTTCAACATCGCCCCCGAGTACGAGGGCGACGGCGTGGAGGTGGGCTGGCGCGACGCCGGGGTGCGGATCGAGGGGGGCCCGGCCGGGATGGTGGAGGCCCTTTTTGACGAGCAGTTCGAGCGGGCATCGCGCGGGCATCGCGGGCCGGTGCGCCTGCTGCGGCGTCGGCCGGATGGGTCCGGACGTTGCCACCACGGGGGAGAGATCGAGGTGTTGCCCGTCACGCCCGGACGCGGCGAGAGCGCCCTGACGAAGTCCCTGAGGGCCGACATCGCAAGGGCGGCCGCCGGGCGCAGGCGCGTCGTTTGGGTGACACCCTACTTCGTCCCGCCAGCATGGTTCAGGAAGGCCCTGCGCCGCGCCGCCCGCGCGGGTGCGGACGTCACCGTGGTGGTGCCCATGCACTCCGACGTGGGCATCGCCCAGCGCGCCGCACGGCACGTGTACGGCGGGTTGCAGCGCTCGGGCGTCCGCATCATGGAATACCGCCCCCAGATGCTCCACGCCAAGGTGTGGTGCGTGGGCGAAGCCCTATACGTGGGAACGTCCAACCTCGACCCCCGAAGCCTTCACCTGAACTACGAGGTGATGGTCCGGTGCACCGGGGCCGGCATCACGGGGCGAGCATGGGCAGACGTCGAGGACATCATGGCCCGGAGCGCCGAGGTCCCGCGCCTCGGCTGGGGCGCGCGCTCATGGTGGCAGCGGGCGCGCGATCAACTCGCCTTCTGGATATTGTACCGCATCGACCCATGGCTCACCGGTTGGCTTGCCGGCCGCTGGCTCCGCCACCGCGGCGTCATGCCCGGAACAACTGGCCCATCCGACGCCCCATGATCCGCCCCGCCACGAGCAGGCTCGCCACCAAGATGCCCATCCCCACGACGCCCAGGGCGCAGGCCACCGAAGCGGCCGACGGATGGATTCTCCCCATCAACGACCAAATCTGCTTCGTGATCGGGAAGAACTGGTCGCGCATCGCCAGCAGCAGGGAATCGCTCACCTCCAGCATCGCGAACGAGAACGTCAGGATCGTCCCCGCCACAAGGTTCGCCGCCACCAACGGCAGCGTGACGCGCCGGAGCGTCGTCAGCGGCCCCGCCCCAAGGCTCGCGCTTGCCTCCTCAAGCGTCACGGACGTCTGCTGGAACCCCGCCACCGCCGACCGCACGATGTAGGGAAGGCGCCGCACCGAGTAGGACACCACCAGCAGCAGCGTCGGGTTTGTCCGCGGGTCCAGCCATGCGTCCAGCCTCGGGTGCGCCTTGCCGTCGATGTCGAACCCCGCCACGTACCCGAAGGCCAGCACCAGCCCGGGCAACGCAAGCGGCAGCATCGCCATCGCGTCCAGCAACCCCGCGAACGGAACGCGTCGCCGCGTCAGCAACCACGCAATCAGCACCCCCAGCACGAGGTCCACCCCCGCGCTCAGGGCCGAGTACGTCAGGCTGTTGCGAATCGACGACGCCGTCAGTCCATGCCCAAACACCTCCCCGTAGTGCGCCCCGGTCCACTCCGTCGGCAGGACCGTCAGGAACCACCGGGCCGCAAACGACTGCGCCACCACCGCCGCGTGCGGCATCAAGGCCAGCCCGATGATCCCCAGTGACGCAACCCATGCCACGGTCGTCCCCAATGCGCCGGGACGCGCCACCGCCCCGGACGTGTGCCCGCGCGCGATCATCGCGTGCGCCCGGCCCGCGAGGAGCCGCTTGGAGGCCACGAACAGCGCCACCGTCAGCGCCAGCACCAACACGACCAGCGCGTACCCCTGCGGGTTCGTGTTCAGGTCGTTCACGGCGTCGAACACCTGCACCGGCACCACGCGCGAGCACCCGAACACCAGCGGGGTGCCAAGGTCCGTGAAGCTCCAGATCCACACGATGACCGCCCCCGCAAACCAACCCGGCACGATCAACGGCAACGTCACCGTCCGGAACAACCGCGCCCCTCCCGCCCCAAGCCCCTGCGCCGCCTCCCGCAACGACGGGTCGATGTTCGCCATCGCCGCCATCACGTTCAGGAACAGGATCGGGTACAGGCTCAGCACCTGAAGCACCCACACGCCCCCAAGCCCGCCCGAGCCCAGCCAGTCCACCGGGC
>CAIYFP010000430.1 GCA_903925515.1 uncultured Verrucomicrobiota bacterium | reverse complement strand
GTCGCGCCCCACGACGTGGGACGCGAAAAGAGCCGCGGCCCTTCGGGTTGCTCCAAGAATGCCCCGGGGCTTCGTGGTTCGTCCGTCACAGACCGCTGCGGGTCTGCTCGTCCCTCGCGCCTCGTTGGACACGAAAATCCCTCGCGGCGAAACACCAGCCATTGGTGAGACACGACACTAGAGGCCCATGCCGCGGCTCATGCCCATCCGCTACGATCGCGTTCTGGCACGCCGCCTGCCGTGCTTCACGCGGTTGTGGATCCGAAGTCTCCCCCACCTTTACGCGGGGATCTGGGTCGGGCCTTCAAGCTGTTTTGACGACGTGGAATCAAGTCGAATCGTCCCGCCGTGCGCCAGTGGAGTGGGTCACCACGAGGGTTCGAGTCCCAACGGTCGAGCGAGACGGTTCACGACCGAAGCACGATGTCCGGGATGAGGCTGCGAGGCCGAACCCCAAGCGAGACGTCGAGGCAACCGTCGGGTCGCTACGAAGGCAGAGCTCATCGGATGAGCCTCGACAATTCCACATCCGGCAAGCCGGGCCGCTGCCGGAACGACGAAGGCTGCCACGCGACGCCCCGCCCTCGTCCCATGGGCGTCGTGGATCCCGGCGGGGTCCGCGAGGGCGACACGACAGGAAGGGAGACCAAGGCAAGCCGGGAGGTCTCGGGCCGTGGGACAGCAACGTCCCACCCCCCCCGTCCATGGGGGTGTACCCCCCAAGGCGGGCCGGGCGGCGCGAGCAGTCGGAGCCCCCGTCGTCGCGTCGATGCGGCGGAGGCCACAACCGCCGCGGAGCAAGGGGGGCACTTGGGTCGATGCGGACGCGAACAACGCGGGACCGGGACATGGCTGCACGGGAGAGGAGACTTTCCTTGGGCGGACCACAACCCCGCCCAAGGTCCGGAAGCGGCAGCGCACGCTCCATCGAAAGGCCACCATGAGGCGATGCGACGAACGACCCTCGGGAAGCCGGATGCATTAAAACCACCTATCCGGCTTGATGAGGGGCGAGGCTGAGAACAGCACCTGACGACTTCGGTCTATTGAACTTTGTCACCCTACCTGGTCTTACGCGGGGTTTTGATTGCCGCCCACTCCAGCCTGTCTTCCCCGCTCGATTCCCGGCAGCGTCATCGCCTATGCGACAACTGGTTCTCGCGGCCGCCGCATCGGCCTGTGCCATCGTCCCGGCCCTTGCGGACGAGGCACGCCTGCTGCGCTTCCCCACCCTTCATTCCAATCGCGTCGTGTTTGGACATGCCGGCGACCTCTATACCGTCCCCGCCTCCGGCGGCGTCGCCCGGCGCCTTACCAGCCATGTGGGCTACGAGTGCTTCCCAAGGTTCTCCCCCGACGGCAAGTGGCTTGCCTTCACCGGCCAGTACGACGGCAACACCGAGGTCTATCTGATGCCCGCCGACGGCGGTGAGCCACGCCGCTTGACATGGACGGCCACTCTCGAGCGAGACGACGTCTCCGACCGCATGGGCCCCAACAACATTGTCCTCGGCTGGCGCGACAACGCGACCGTCGTGTTTCGCACCCGCGCGCGGCAATGGAACCCCTTCAAGGGCGAGCTCTGGGAGGTCAAGGTCGGCGGCGGCTCCCCCGGCGTCCTCCCCGTCTCGCGCGGCGGCTGGTGCAGCTTCTCGCCTGACGGCAAGCAGATGATCTACAACCGCTTCTTCCGCGAGTTCCGCACCTGGAAGCGCTACCGGGGCGGGCAGGCGGACGACCTCTGGCTCCACGACTTCGCCAGCGGCGAGTCCCGGCCCGTGGTCCAGGATCCCGCCCAGGACCTCTTCCCCATGTGGCACGGCGACAAGGTGTACTTCGTCTCCGAACGCGATCCCCAACACCAGGCCAACCTCTGGTTTCAACCCGTCCTCGGCGGCCCCGCCCAGCAACTCACCACGTTCACCGAGTTCGCCGTCAAGTTCCCCTCCCTGGGCGACACCGGCATCGTCTTCGAGAACGGCGGCCTCCTCCGCATCTTCGACTTCGCCACCGGCCAAGTCCGGCCCGTGCCCGTCGAGATCCGCGAGGACCTTTCCATCGGGCGCGGCTCGATGCGCGACGTTTCCAAGGAGACCTCCGGGTTCGACGTCTCGCCCGAGGGCAACCGCATGGTCGTGGGCGCCCGCGGTGACCTGTTCACCGTGCCCGCCAAGAACGGCCCCACCCGCAACCTCACCCGCACCCCGGGAGTCCATGAACGCGACCCCGCATGGTCCCCGGACGGCCGCTGGATCGCGTACGTCAGCGACCGCAGCGGCGAGGACGAGATCTGGGTGCGCCCCCAGGACGGGTCCGGCGAGCCCCGCCAGCTCACCCGCGACGCCGACACCTACAAGTACGCGCCCGCATGGTCCCCCGACTCCGCGCGCCTCGCATGGACCGACAAGAAGAACCGCCTCAACATCGTCGTCGCCAGCAACGCGACCGCACGAGTCGTCGCCCAGTCCGCCGCCTTCGAGATCAGGCAGTTCACATGGTCCCCAGACGGCAAGTGGCTCGCCTTCGTCCAGCCCGAGCCCCGCCGCTTCCCCAACATCCAGCTCCATTCCATCGAGTCCGGCGAGACCTTCCCCGCCACCGACGGCTGGTTCGACGTCGGCTCCCCCGAGTTCAGCTCCGACGGCAAGTACCTCTTCTTCACCTCCGAGCGCTCCTTCACTCCCACCTACGGCTCGACCGAATGGAACCACGTCTATACCGACATGGAACGGATCTACCTCGTCACGCTCGCGCGCGACACCCGCTCGCCGTTCGCGCCCAAGTCCGACGAGGCCAAGCCCGTCGCCGAGCCCGACGTAAAGGCGGCGGCCTCCGAACCCGTCCCGGGCGGCACCAACTCGGTCGCGGCCAAGCCGGAAGCCAAGGACAGCAAGGAGTCCAAGGACGCCAAGCCCGCCGCCCCCAAGCGCACCAACGTGAAGATCGACCGCGACGGCCTTGCGCGTCGCATCGCCGTGCTTCCCACGCCCGCCTCGTCCTACGGCGGGCTTGCGTCTGCCGGCGACCGCCTCTTCTACACCCGCAAGGGCAAGCTTCACGTGTTCGACCTCGAAAAGGAGAAGGAGACCGAGCTGGGCGAGACCGAGGGCTACACGCTCACCGCCGACCGCAAAAAGATGCTCGTGAAGGCTGGCGGCGGCTTCGCCATCATCGACCTGCCGTCCAGCAAGCTGGAGCTCGGAGACAAGCGCCTGTCCCTTGCCGACCTGAAGGTCGAGCTCGATCGCCCCGCCGAGTGGCTCCAGATCTTCGACGAGTGCTGGCGCCAGATGCGTGACTTCTTCTACGACCCCGGCCTTCACAAGGTGGACTGGAAGGCCATGCGCGACCGCTATCGCCCGCTCGTCGCCCATGTCCATCACCGCGCCGACCTCACCTACGTCATCGGAGAGATGATCGGGGAGCTCAACGCCGGCCATGCCTACGTCGGCGGCGGTGACATGCCCAAGGCCGACCGCGTTCCCATGGGCCTCCTCGGCGCTGTCTTCGCCCGCCAGCCCGGCGGCACGTATCGCGTCGAACGAATCCTCCCCGGCCACAACTGGGATCCCCGGTATCGCTCCCCCCTCACCGAAATCGGCGTCAACGTCCAGCCCGGCGACCACATCCTCGCCATCGACGGCGTTCCCGTGTCGTCCTTGCCGGACATTCAGGCCGGGCTCGTCGGCAAGGCCGGCAAGCAAGTCCGCCTCCGCGTCAACGGGCAGCCGTCCGAGCAAGGCAGCCGCGAGGAAACCGTCGTCCCCACCGCCGACGAGCACCCCCTCCACTACCTCGACTGGGTCCTTCGCAACATCGAGTCCGTGGACAAGGCCACCGGCGGCAAGGTCGGGTACGTCCACATCCCCGACATGGGCGTCCCTGGCCTCAATGAGTTCGCCAAGTTCTACTATCCCCAGCTCCACAAGGACGCCCTCGTCGTGGATTGCCGCGGCAACGGCGGCGGCAACGTCTCGCCCATGATCATCGAGCGGCTCCGCCGTGAGCCCGCCATGTGGACCGTCGCCCGCAACGGCAACGTCAACGTCGATCCCGTTGGCCAGGTCCTCGGGCCCAAGGTCCTCCTCCTCGACCAGTTCAGCGCCTCCGACGGCGACATCGTCGGCTACCGCTTCCGCAAGCACCGCCTCGGGCCCATCATCGGGCAACGCTCCTGGGGCGGCGTCGTCGGCATCCGTGGTTCCCTGCCCCTTCTCGACGGCGGCATCCTCAACCGTCCCGAGTTCAGCCGGTTCGACCTCGAGGCCAAGGAATGGATCATGGAAGGAACCGGCGTGGAGCCCGACATCACCGTCGTCAACGACCCCGGCCGCGAGTTCAAGGGCATCGACGACCAACTCCAGCGTGCCATCGACGAAATCCAGAAGGCCCTCAAGGCCAGTCCCGTCGTCGTGCCCAGCCCGCCGGCGTACCCGGACAAGAGCAAGTAGGCATGGCCCCCGGTCCCGCCCCAGCGACGCACGCCGCCGAGCCGGCCCGCTCGATGGAACTCGCGCGGCTTGTCCGGGAGGAGATTGCCCGTTCGGGCGGCGCCATCCCCTTCTCCCGCTTCATGGAGCGGGCCTTGTACGAGCCGGGCCTCGGTTATTACGAGCACGCCGCGATCGGGCGTGCCGGCGACTTCAGCACGAGCGTCTCCACCGGACCCTTGTTCGGCGAGTTGCTCGCGCGGCATGCCTGCAAGGCATGGACCCGTCACGGCCTCGTGGATCGACCCGGCCCGCTCCCTTGGATCGAGGCGGGCGCGCATGACGGCCAGCTTGCCTTGGACTTTTTGTCCGCCCTTCGGGCGCTGCGGCCCGACCTCGTGCCGCGCGTCCGTTACGTCCTCGTCGAGCCCTCCGCCACGCGCCGGGCATGGCAGGAGGCCAAGCTCCGGAGATTCGGGGCCAGCGTCGAATGGGCGGCGTCGATCCCTCCGTTCGACGGCGTCCTGTTTTCCAACGAGCTGCTCGACGCGTTCCCCATCGAACGACACGCATGGGACGCCCGCGGCGGACGCTGGTGGCGCATGGGGGTGACCGAGCACGACGGCCGGCTTGTCGGGTGTCGCATCGGGCTCGACCCCGCGCACGACGCGTTCCTCGGGGCCATTCCACCCGAGTTGCTCGACGTCCTGCCCGACGGCCATGTCGTCGAGCATTCGCCCGGAGCGGAGGCATGGTGGGCGGACGCCGCGCGCGCGTTGGGCAAGGGCTGCCTCATCGCCTTCGACTACGGGTTCGACGCCTCCGACCGGTTCCGGCCCGGCCGATCCCACGGGACGTTGCGCGGGTATTCGGGGCACCAGCTTGTGGACGACGTGCTGGCATCGCCCGGGTCGATCGACCTGACGGCCCACGTGGACTTCGGACGCATCCAGCAGGTCGGCGAGGCGGCCGGACTCGTGACGTCGGAGCTGGGATCGCAGCATCGGCTGTTGTCGCGTTGGATGGCCGGGGACATCGCGGCCTGGAACGATCCCGGCGCTTGGACGCCGGCGCGACTTCGGCAATGGCAAGCCCTCTCGCACCCGACGCACTTCGGCCATGCCTTCAAGGTGCTCGTCCAGGAACGCCCATGGCCCGCGCCCGGGTGAACGCCTTGGGTGGCTTCCCAAATCCCCGCGTAAGGAGGTGGGACGCCGGGCATCCATGAGACCGCATTCTTCGCGGCATGGCGTCATGGCTTGGGGAATTCCCCGCGGCATATCTCTCGGAATCCGCGCATGGGGCGGCTTGGATTGTGTCACGCCAAGACGCCAAGGGGGCCTGTCTTTTCAGCCGTGCTCGGCGCGGCGTGAGGCGAGAACCGGGCACTCGGGAACTTCTCACGCGCGGGGCAGGGGCCATGCTGCGTTCTTTGCTGGAGAGGAGCATGGCCGTAACCTCGACGGACGATGGCTGGCACCGAATCCACGTTGACGCCGATGATGGCGCAGTACCGGCAGATCAAGTCGGAGCTGCCCAAGGACGCGTTGTTGATGTTCCGGCTGGGTGACTTCTATGAGTTGTTCTTCGAGGACGCCCAGGTTGCGGCGGGCTTGCTAGGGCTGACGCTGACCCAGCGCAACGGCATTCCCATGTGCGGGATCCCTCACCATGCGGCCCATGGGTACATGGGGCGGCTGTTGAAGGCGGGTCGCAAGGTGGCCATGTGCGACCAGATGGAGGATGCGAAGCCGGGCAAGCTCGTGCAGCGGGCGGTCTCGCAAATCATCTCGCCGGGAACGCATTTCGATGACCGGTTGCTGAACGCGGACCGGAACAACTTCCTTGCGGCGATCACGAGGCACGGTGGGAGTTTTGGGCTGGCCTTGGTGGACCTGACGACCGGCGAGTTCCGCGTGACGGAGGTTGCGGATGAAAAGGTGCTTGGGGCGGAACTGGACCGCCTGAGGCCGGCAGAGATGCTGGTTCCGGCGGGCGACGAAGCCCTGTTGCGCCTGCTGGGAGTGGAAGGCATGGGCAACGAGGCGGAAACGACCCTTCGGGCCCAGGGCGGACGCGTGGTGACCTTGCATGACGCATGGGTCTTCGGGCCGGAGACGGCCCCGTTCACGCTTCGTGAACATCTCAAGGTTGAGACGTTGGATGGGTTTGGATTGCGTGGCCGTCCGGCGGCCGTGGGGGCCGCAGGCGGCGTCCTGCATTACCTCGCGAACCAGCTTCGGCGGGACGTCGGGCATCTCGGGCGCCTTCGTTGCTACGAGGTTTCGGACTACATGATCCTTGATGCCGTGTCGCTCAGGAACCTCGAGATCCTTGAGCCATTGCGACACGACTCCGGGCGCGACACGACGTTGTTCGCGGCGATGAACAGGACCGTGACGCCCATGGGGGCGCGTCGGCTGCGGGATTGGCTGACGCAGCCCCTCGCGAGCACCGGAGCCATCCAGGAGCGACAAGACGCGGTCGAGGCATGGCTGGGGTCGGGAGCCGTCCTCGATCAGTTCCGCGACTCGTTGCGAGAGGTTCGGGACCTTGAACGGACCCTTGGGAGGCTTTCGACCGGCACGGGAAACGGGAGGGACCTCGTTGCGCTTCGGGTCGCCCTGGGTCGGATACCCGAGCTAAGGCAGGTGGTGGAGGGGATGGCCATGGCGGGAGACCCGGGGTTGCTGGGGCGGCTGGCGGAGAGTCTCAACGCCTTGCCAAGGCTGCTGGAATTGCTGGCGCGTGCCATGGTGGACGACCCGCCCATGAGCACCAAGGAGGGGGGAATGTTCCGGGACGGCTTCAGCGCCGAACTGGACGAGTTGCGGGGCCTTGCGACGGGCGGAAAGGATTGGATGGCGCGATTGCAGCAGGAGGAGGCGGCGCGCACCGGAATCCCCAGCCTCAAGGTGGGATTCAACTCCGTGTTTGGTTATTACCTCGAGGTGACCAAGGCCCACTTGTCCAAGGTGCCGCCCGAGTACATCCGCAAGCAAACCGTTGCGAACGGGGAGAGGTTCATCACCCCGGAGCTCAAGTCGATGGAGCAAAGAATCCTCGGGGCGCAGGAGCGGGCGGAGCGTCTTGAGCACGACATGTTCCTGAAGGTTAGGGAGGAGGTCTTGGCCGAACTGGCACCGTGCCAAGCCACGGCCGACGCCGCCGCCCAGCTCGATGTCCTTGCGGGGTATGCCGATCTGGCGAGGCTCCGCGGCCATTGCCGCCCGGAGGTGCGCGACGAGGGAATGCTGGACATCCGGGACGGACGGCATCCGGTGCTGGATGCCAGCCTTGGGCGGGAAAGGTTTGTCCCGAACGACGTGCAACTCGACCCCGCCGGGCGGCAGATCATGCTCATCACCGGCCCGAACATGGCGGGCAAGAGCACGTACATTCGACAGGTGGCCCTGCTGGCGTTGATGGCGCACACGGGGGCCTTCGTGCCGGCCGCGTCGGCAAGGGTGGACTTGCTGGACCGAATCTTCACCCGGATCGGGGCCTCGGACGACCTCTCGCGGGGCCAAAGCACGTTCATGGTGGAGATGAGCGAGGCGGCGAACATCCTGAACAATGCGACACGACGTTCGCTGGTGATCCTGGACGAGCTGGGACGTGGGACGAGCACGTTCGACGGCCTGAGCCTTGCTTGGAGCATCATCGAGCACCTGCACCATCAGGTGGGGTCCAAGACGTTGTTTGCAACGCACTACCATGAGCTGACGGAGCTGGGGCGACGGGATGAGTCGGGCGACGGGCCTTCACAAGCCATGCTTTCGAGGGTCGTGAACCATCACGTGGCGGTTCGAGAATGGCAGGAGGAGATCGTGTTCCTGCGCAAGGTGCTGCCCGGCGGCATGGACAAGAGCTATGGGGTGCAGGTGGCGCGGCTGGCGGGAATACCCAAGCCCGTGGTCTCGCGTGCCAAGGAAATCCTAAGGTTCCTCGAGGAAAGCGAATTGAACCTTCAAGGGCTCCGATCTGGGGCTGGAGCCGATACGGCGCCGAGGCCCGCGACGACCCGTGAAACCACGCGACGGCGGCTTCGGGAGCTTGGCGCTTCCAGCCAGCTGGACTTGTTCAGGGATGCCTAGCCCAAGTTCCGCAGTTGGAGAGGCTGTTTCACTGGTTTTGCCGGGGTTTCCCAAAATCAGCACCCCGTTTTCTCCACGACATTTCCCACC
>CAIYFP010000429.1 GCA_903925515.1 uncultured Verrucomicrobiota bacterium | reverse complement strand
CTTACCGTCCGCCGCCCGTGGGCACCGGCGCCACCACCGGCGCCACCACCGGTGCGACTGCAGGCGCCACCACCGGCGCCGCCGGGGCCCCGGCAGGAACTCCCGGCACCGCACCATCGGAACCACGAGCCGCCGCGCCCTTCGCGGGAATGTTGAGCTTCTGGCCCGGCTTCAACGCGTCCGAGGTCAGCCCGTTGAGGTCGCGAATCTTGCGCCATGCAACGCCATGCTTCTTGGCAATCTTGGTCCCCGTGTCTCCCGCCGCCACCGTGTGCGTCAACCCCTCGGCCATCGCCGTGCCAGGAGAAGCCCCGGCAGCGGCCCCGGCAGCGGCCCCGGCAGCGGCCCCGGTGGCCGCCCCGACGCCCGACGCCGGTTGCGGGGCCTTGGCCGTGGGCGCCGGGATCGACACAACCTGGCCAACCTTCAGCTTGTTCCAGTTCACCGTCGGGTTCGCCGCCTTCAATGCCGCAAGGGACACGCCGTGCTTCCTCGCAAGCTTCATCCCCGTGTCGCCAGCGCCCACCGCCTGCTTCAGCCCGTTGGGGGAAACCGGCACGAGGATCGCCCCGGCCTCGCCCCCGCCGGCCGCCGCACCGGGCGGCACGGGCTCCGGTGCCAGGGTCGCCGACCCCGGGATCGTCACGACTTGGCCAACCTTCAGCTTGTTCCAGTTCACCGTCGGGTTCGCCGCCTTCAATGCCGCGAGCGACACGCCGCGCGCCTTGGCGATCGCCGACCCCGTCTGGCCGGCCGTCACCTTGTGCTCGCCCGCCGTCGCCGTCGCCGTCGCCGGCGCCTCCACGCCGCCCCCCGTCCCACCCGGCACCGCCGGGGGCGTCACCGGGTCAACCCGGGGCGTCGTCGGCGGCCACGCGGTCGCGCCACCCGGCGTCGTCGGGGGCAACACCGGCGTGTTCGTCGGCGGCAACATCGCCGAAAGGTTGGTGGAGGGGGTCGGTGACGGGAGGCGCGTCCACCAACGGTGGCAGGCTCCCGTCCGGCCCGGGCAACGGCGTCTCCGCGCCCGACGGGCCCGAGGACTTGTCTTGCTTGCAGCCGCCCCACAGGAGCGCGCACAGCACGAACACGTGCAGCGCAAGGATGAAGCTGATGGCCTGGACCGTGGAGCGTCCGCGTCCCTGCTTCTCAAGCAGGGAACCTTGCGGCGCGAGTGGATTGGGGGTGCTCATGGATGGATGGGACGCGCGTCGGCGTCGTTCAGGGGGGATGGGATTGGTTTCGCGTTTCCACCCCGGCCCCTCCCCTCGGAGAACCCGGGCGAAATTCCTGCGGCGGCCTTCGGCATGAATCCCCTCGCTACACGCGGGGAAGCCATGGGCCCGGGGCCCATGCCTTGCTCGCAGGAAGCCTCGGGGACCCGTCCTGACCCACTTGTTGGTTCGCACCGCCCAATGCCGCCGCTGACACCGTGTGCATGGATGCTCGCCGTGCACCCGCTGGCCCCCGTTCTATCGGGATGCCCATGACCACGCAAGGACGCCTTCCTCCTGCCCGGCGCGACGCATGGCCCTGTCATGAGACGCGCGGGCAGGCCAAGGCCCCACCCAAACGTCCCCGGCGCCCGCGTCCCCGGCATCCATTGCCTCTCGTTCCTCCCCATGGCCTCCTCAACGAATCTTCAGGCTGCTCAACGCCGCCACCGCGCACAGGATCCCCACGATGTAAAAACGCGTGACCACCTTCGTTTCCGACCACCCCTTCTTCCGGAAATGATGGTGCAGCGGGGACATCAGCAGGAGCCGCCGCCCCTGCCCCGTGCGCCGCCTCGTGAACTTGAACCAGCCCACCTGCAACACCACGCTCACCGCTTCCGCCACGAAAACACCCCCCGCCATGACCAACATCAAGGGCTGGTGCACCGCCACCGCCACCGTCCCCAGCGCACCCCCCAACGCAAGGCTGCCCGTGTCCCCCATGAACACCTGCGCCGGATGGCAGTTGAACCACCAGAACCCCAGCGCGGAGCCCACCAACGCCGCGCACACCACCGCCAGCTCCCCGGCCCCGGCAACCCGGGGCACCAGCAGGTACCGCGCAATCTCCGCATGCCCCGCCACGTAGCAGAAAACCAGCAACACCGTCCCGCACAACACCACGCAGCCCGCCGCCAACCCGTCCATGCCGTCCGTCAGGTTCACCGCGTTGCTCGCGCCCACGATCGTCAGCACGCATGTCACCACCGCCACCGCCGCCGCCATGCCCCCGGACCACAACGCTAGCCGCGCCGGCACGAACGGCACGTGCACCTCCGTCACCAGCTTCTCCGTCGAGGGCAACGCCCACAGGTAGGCCACCACCCCCGCCGCCACGATGAACTGCACCCCAAGCTTCATCCGACCGGAGATGCCCTCCGCGTTCTGGCGCGAGACCTTCCGCCAGTCGTCGTAGAAGCCAAGGCCCGCAAACCCCAGCAGCACCAGCAACACCAGGAACACCAACGGGCCCGGCCGCGCCCAAATCAACGCCGCCACGTCCAGCGTCAACACCACGAGGATCCCCCCCATCGTCGGCGTCCCCCGCTTCGCCTCGTCATCCGCCGCGCCCGTCACGTCCCCCGCCCTCCCGGCGTCCTTCGGCCGGTATTCCTGCCGGAACTTCAACGCCCGAAGCCACTCGATCACCCGCGGGCCCAGCCACCATGACAGGACCAACGCCGTCACCAACGCCCCGCCCGCACGCACGGTCACGTAGCGAAGCAACGTCCACGGCACCCCCGGCAGCCCATCCGCAAGGTATGTCAGCATCCCGCGCCTCCTCCCACCCCGGCAGCCCATCCCTCCATCACCCGCTCCAGCCGCGCCGAGCGCGAGGCCTTCACCAGCACCGCGTCCCCACCCCGAAGCAGCCCCCCCAGCACTCCAACCACCTCCCCAACCCCCGCGCACTCCCGCACGTCCCCATGCCCGGCACCCCGCGCCGCGCCCGCCAACGCCCCGGCCCACCGCCCCACGACCACCAGCGTGTCCACCACCCCGGCCGCCCGACGCCCCACCTCCGCGTGCGCGCCCTCGCTGGCCGGCCCAAGCTCCCCCATGTCCCCAAGCACCGCCACCCGCCTGCCCGAGCATGGCAACCGCGAGAACGTGTCCAGCGCCGACGCCATCGAGTCCGCGTTCGCGTTGTAGCAATCGTCCAGCACCCGCACGCCCCCCGCCTCCCGGATCGCCATCCTCCGTTCCGGCGCCCGAAAGCCCGCCAGCGCCTCCCGCGCCGCCACCGGCCCCACCCCAAGCTCCCTCGCCACCGCCAAGGCCGCCGCCGCGTTCGAGGCCATGACCCTCCCGGGAACCCCCACCCGCCATGTCCCGTCCCACCCCCCGCCCATGCCCTCCAATTGGAATTCCTCCCCCTCCCATGTGCTGCGCGATCCCCGCACCCGCCAGTCGTTGCCCTCGCCCCAGCCAAACCGCGTCACGCGCCCCGGGCATCGCCGCGCGATCCCCCCCGCGAACGGCGTGTCGCCGTTCAACACCAGCAGGCCTCCCGGGCCCAACGCCTCCGCAAGGCACCCCTCCTCCCGCGCCACCCCCTCCTCGTCCCCGAAAAACTCAAGGTGCTCCCGCCCAACGCTCGTCAGCACGCCCACCCGCGGCCGGATCATCCGCAGCAACGGCGCCAGCTCGCCCGGATGGTTGGTCCCAGCCTCCAGCACCGCAAAGCGGTCCCCGGCCGACCCTGACAGCAGGCTCAATGGCACCCCCACGTCGTTGTTGAAGCTCGCCGCGCTCCTCCAGACCGGCCCGGCCTCGCGCAACACTCGGGCCAGCAATTCCTTCGTCGTCGTCTTCCCGTTCGACCCCGCCACCGCCACCACCGTGGCTCCCATCTCAAGCCGATACCCCGCAGCCAGCCTCCCCAGCGCCGCACGCGTGTCCTCCACCCGCAGCACCGCCACCCCTCCGGGCACCTCCCCATGCCACCCCCCGGATACCATCACCCCGGCCACCCCTCGCCCCGCCACCTCCCCCACAAAGTCGTGCCCGTCGAACCGATCCCCTCGCAACGCCACGAACAACTCCCCCGCGCCCGCCCGACGCGAGTCCGTGCCCACGCCCGTCACGCGCACGCCCGCCTCCCCCCGCACCAACGCCGCCCCGCTCGCCCGGGCGCACCAGCCCATGTCCCGCGCATCCATCACAACGTCCCTCCCACATGCCCCAGCGACGCCAAGGCCGCCCGCGCATGCACCCCGTCGTCCCATGGCATCCGCGCCATCCCCTTCGCCTGCACCGGCCTCCGGCCCTTGCCCGCCAACACCACCACGTCCCCCGGACGCGCCGCGCCCAATGCCCGCGCCAACGCCCGGTGCCGGTCCCGCTCGCACGTCACCCGGCATCCCTCCGCCGCCGCCCACGACGCAAACCCGGCCGAGGCCTCCTCCCACTCGCCCTCCGGCAGGTCGTCCGTCGTCACCCATGCCGCGTCCGAGCCCCGCCCCGCAGCACGTGCCATCGCCCCAAGCGCCGCCGCATCAAGGCCCGGGCGCGGCCCCGTCACCACCAGCGTCCGCCCATGCCCCAGCTCCCGCGCGTCCGCCAGCGCCTCGCCAAGGCCGTCGGCGCAGTCCGCGCCGTCCACGAACACCCCAAAGCGCTGCCCCATCTGCACGGGTTCCATCCAGCCAGGCACGGCCGGCACGGCCGCCGCCGCCGCCGCGAGGCGCGACGGCTCGTGCCCCAGCTCGGAAAGGATCGACAGCGCCTGCCCCAGCGCCTCCACCTGCGAACGCCCTGCCAAGGCCGTCAGCAACGTCCGCCCGCCCCCCATGCCTTCCCATCGCGCCTTCGAGCCGCGCGACGTCAGGCGCTCCACCACAAGCCCCGGGGCCCCGCCCCGCCTGCCGTCGCGCACCATCCGGAACTCCACCCCGTGCAACGCGCCAGCGTCCACCGCCCCGGCCCCAATCTCCATGACACAGGCACGCGCCCCATCCATCGCCATCTGGTCCAGCTCGCGCTGCAACCCCCCCGCGTCCAAACCCCACGCCTCCCATGGCCGCCGACGCTCCCCCCGGACCAGCCAACGCCCCGACATCCACGCCACCCCCTCGCCCGCCGCCTCCAGCATGCCCGCCACGACCCCCGCCACCCGCTCCCGCCAGCGCGGCTCGCCCGCCATCCCGATCACCGTCAGCCGCCGCGATGGATGCCCGTGCAGGGCCGATGCCAGCAGGCCGAACGCCCGGCCCGCGTCGTCCACCTCGATGCACATCACCCCGGGAGGCGCCCCAGCCGGGTCCGTCCGCTCCCGCACCACGACCGACGCGCCGCGCTCGCGCGCCGCACGGGCCTCGAACGGGTGGGTGCGCGCCCGGTCCGGCAGCGAGACAAACACCGTCCCGGGACCGCTGCGGCGCGAGTCCACCGCAACCCCCACAAGGTCCCGCGCGGGGAAACGCCGAAGGCGCTCCGCGTCAAAGCGGGCGCCCGGAAGCAACGGGATGATCTCGTGGAGCATCATGGCGATGTCAGGGCGTGCGCCCCCCCGTGCCGGCCTCGTCACCCGGCGTCCGGGCCACGGGCGCGACCCCGTTCGTCCGGGCGTTGGGCACAAGGCCGAGGTGGTTGACGGCCTGGCGGGCGATGGACTTGAAGATCGGCCCGCAGGCCTTGCCGCCAAAGTACGACCCGGGCCCCCGCTTCGCCGGCGAATGCGCCAGCACCAGGACGCACAGCTCCGGCCGGTCGGCCGGCAGGAAGCCCACGAACGTCGAGACATACTTGTCCGAGCTCTGCTGGCCGTTCACGAACTGGTGCGCCGTCCCCGTCTTCCCGGCCACGTCGAAGTCCTCCATCGCGACGCCCTGCCCCGTCCCATGCTGCACCACCGCGCGCATCGCGCGCCGCATCTGCGCCGCCGTCTCGGGCCTCATCACCCGGGCCGCCACCTCGGGCTCGTATTGCACCACCACGGCCCCGTCCTGCTCCTCCAGCGAACGCACCAGCATCGGCCTCATGCGCACCCCGTCGTTGGCGATCGCCGCCGCCGCCATCACCGTCTGGATCGGGGTCGCAAGGATGCCGTACCCGTACGAGAGCCGGCCCAGCCGCTCCACGTTCATGCGCTCCGGCTGGCCGATCCCCCCGGCCGACTCCCCCCCATGACGCCCCGGCGCCGGCGCAAGAACCCCCGTGCGCGCCAGGAATCCAAACCGGCGAATGTAGTCCAGCAACGCGTCCCGCCCCATGCCAACGCCCAGTTGCGCCGCCGCCACGTTCGACGACTTCGCAAACGCATCCTCGTAGGTCACCCATCCCAGCCCGTGCCCCTCCACGTCCCGAACCGGACGCCCCGAGGGCTTCCCGGACACCGTAGGCTGCCAGGTGCCCCCATGGCAGTTCACCTTCGGTCCAGCGTCGCCAGCCCGAGGTCCAACGCCGCCGCGTACGTCACCATCTTGAACGTCGAGCCCGGGTCCGTGCCCATCCCCAACGCCCAGTTCGGCAACCCGTCCTCCCGCGCCTCGAACAGGCGGTTCGGGTCGTAGCACGGACGGTTCGCCAACGCGAGGATCTCCCCCGTCCGGGGCCGGACCACGATGCAAACCAGCTTCTCCGGGGATACCGCCGCCATCCCCTCGTCCACCGCCTGCTCCACGATGCTCTGCAAGTGCGCGTCCAGCGTCAGCCTCACGTTCAGCCCGTCCCGCGGCGCGAGGTCCCTCCCACGCATGCTCACGAACTCACGCCCCATCCAATATCGTGTCTCCACCAACCCCGGCACCCCCAGCAACGCCGACTCGTACCTCGCCTCGATCCCCGCCGCCCCAAGACCCCTCCGCAGGTATCGCTGGTGCCGCGCCGCCCCCGCGTTCGTCACCAGGCCGTTCGTCACGTGCCCGAGCACATGCACCGCCGCATGCCCCATCGGGTATGTCCGGTGCTCCACGGGCATCCCCACCAGCCCGTTCGCCACGATCTCCGCCCGCTGCCGCTTCAGGGCGTCCATCTCCCGGCCCAGCACCCGCAGTCGGTCCGCGCCCCGTCGCGCCTCGCCCACGCGCCCCGTCGCCACCAGCCGGAGCCGCTCCATCGCCCCGGGCAACGACTGACGCACCGCCCGCATCTCCCGATCCACCTCCTCCATCCGGGGAAGCATCGCCTCCCGGATGCCGTCCCGGTATCGATCCAAGGTCGCCCCGTCCACGTTCGTCAGGACAAGGACCGAGCGGTTGGTGTAGGCCCGCACCTCCATGTTCGTCACCCACGCGCCCCCGGAGCCCACCACCGTCATCACGTGCCTCTGGCTCGGCTTGGCCACCAATCGCGGCATCACCTCCGACGGCTCCACCCCAAGGTAACGCCCCATCTGGACCGCCAGCCACGCCGCGTTCGTCCCCACCACCACCGGGTCCGCGTACACGTCATGCAACCACCGGCTCTGCGCCAGCACCAGGCCTCGCGAGTCCAGCAGCTTCCCGCGCACCGCCGGCCGCACGATCCGACGCTCCGTCCCCTCCCCCGGCCCCGCAGCCATCGGCCGCACCGACTGCACATGCACCAGCCGGAATGCCAGCCCCAAGAGCACCAGCCCCAGCACGATCGCCACCAGCCGGATGCGCCCGCGAATCCCGTCCTCCACGACGCCCGCGCCCGCGCTCATCGCGCACCCCCGGCCTCGACCATCACCATGCGGCCACCCCCTCCCCCGCGACGCCCGCCCCCGGGTGTCCCACCCTCGCCGGGCAGGGCGACCTCGATGTTCAGCCGCTGCGACGGCGACGGCGTCGCCAGCATGAGCCCAAACCGCTGCACCGCATCCAGCAGCCGCGGACGGGTCAGCAACTCGTTCTCCATCGCCGTCTGCCCCTCGATCAACCCCGCCAACTCCCGCTCCTCGCGCTCCAACCCCGCGATCCGGCGCCCCATCGCAAGATGCTCCGCATGCATCCGCACGTAGTGCACGCCAAGGCCCGCGATCACCGCGCTCAGCAGCAACGCCCGCGCCACCGTCCCCGGCCCGATGCCCCCCTCGCCCTTCCTGCGGTTCGTGGCCATGCCCCTAGTCCTCCAGCTTCTCCGCCACGCGAAGCTGCGCGCTTCGCGACCTCGGGTTGCTCGCCACCTCCGCCGCGCATGCACGCACCGGCCTCCGCCCCAGCAGCCGCGCCCGCGCGCGACACGGCTCCCTCAGCTCCGGCACGTCCGGTTGCCCCGCCGGCACCCGGTACTCCATGGCCCGCTCACGCATGAAGCCCTTCACCAGCCGGTCCTCCCCCGAGTGAAACGTGATCACGGCAAGCCTGCCCCCGGGCGCCAAGACCCCCCAAACCCCCTCAAGGCCCCGGCCCAAGGACTCCAGCTCCGCGTTCACCACCATCCGCAACGCCTGGAAACATTGCGTCGCCCGATGCGTCCGCTGCCACGGGCGCGGCGACGCCCGCTGGATCGCGCTCGCCAACTGCGCCGTCCCCGTGAACGGCCGCGCCTCCCGCTCCCTCGCCAGGAACCGTGCAATCCGGCCCGCGTCCGCCTCGTCCCCAAGCTCCCGGAACACCCGCGCCAGCTCCGACTCCTCCCACCCGTTCACCACGTCCGCCGCCGTGAGCCCGGAACGCCGGTCCATCCGCATGTCCAACGGCCCGTCCCCCTGGAAGCTGAAGCCCCGGCTCGCCGTGTCGATCTGGTGCGACGACACCCCAAGGTCCATGCACGCCCCGTTCACCGTGCCCGGCCCCAGCCAACAGCCGACGTCCCCAAAGTTCATCCGCCTCAGCTCGACCCGCCCCCCGAACCGCGCCAGACGTCGCCCCGCCGCCTCCACCGCCGCGTCATCCCGGTCGCATCCCACCAAGCGCCCGTCCGGCGTCGTCCCCTCCAGGATCCCCTCCGCATGCCCGCCACCCCCAAGGGTCGCATCCAGCCAAAGCCCGCCCGGCCGGAGCGCCAACCCCTCCAGCAGTTCCCGCCTCAACACCGACGTATGCTCGTATGTGCTCACCTCCCTCGCCCTCGCATCGACCTAGTCCCCTCGCACCCGCATCGCCTCCATCCGGCGCCCCCGCAGCCGCTCGTACATGCGGTTCGACTCCGCCCGCAACGCCGCCTCCACCCCCGGGCCCGTCGTCCGCGTCTCGTGCAGCAACCGCCCGCCACCGCCCCGCGCAACCGCCGCCACGTCGTCGTCCACCAGCCCGTTCCTCAACGGCTTCACGCCCCCAAGGATCATCTCCAGTTGCTGCGGCGACCTCGCGAACCCCGGCGGGCCAGGCCGCCGAAGCCACGTCCACGGCCGCCACCACGACCTCGCCCTCCCGGCTCCTCCCGCCTCGCGTCGCCTGTTCATCTCCGGTCTCCTCCCTTCCTTCCTTACTGCCTGCCTGCCTGTCACCAGTTCACGTTTTCCTTCGCCAACAACGCCGCGTCGTCCGCGTCCGCGCACTCCAGTTGCTCCGGGCTCCACACCTGGAACGTGTGCACGCACCCCACCAACCATGCCGTCCCCTTCAGCTCCGCTGGCCCCCTCAGCTCCTCCGGAAGCGCAAATCGACCCGCCCCGTCAAAATCCAGCTCCACCATCCTCCACGAGAACCGCCGCCGCGCCGCCTGCCGCGCCGCCTCGTTCGAGCACGCCTCCATCACCCCGGCGTAATGCACCTCGAACAACTCCGACGTCATCACCTCCACGTAACGCAGCGCCCGCCGGTCCACGACCGTCGGGTTTGCCCTCGAGGGCACCGCAACGTTCATCTCCCGAAGCATCCCCACCAAGGTCGTACCCATCCCGCGCGCCTTCCATCGGCTCGGAAATTGCACCCTACCCTGCGCGTCCACTCCGTGCTTGTATCGCAACGTGAAATACGGACGCCCCGCCCCCCCAGGTGCTGACCCGGTCTCGGTCGGTGCCACCACTGCCATGGTGTCGTTTGCGCCCATTGCCCTGATCCATCCCTTGCCGCATCCCTTGCCGCATCACCCGCCCCGGCCCCTGCCCCGCCACCCCATCCCAACGCCTTGCGCCGATCGGCCACGCCTCGCCACTAAATCCAACAAATAACCCCTAACGCATCCATCACGCCCCTTTTGTGCCTCTTTTTGCCCCTAAACGTCAACCTGCCACTGGCCCAAGATGGCGGGAAGTTCTCCACACGTTGTTCACCGCCATGCCGCCCGCGCCCCTCCCCGGGGCCGGAACCCGGGGCCGGGACGATTCAGGTGGGAGGGAAGCGATTGCGAAGCAGATGCTTGCGCAAGCCAAGGAGTGAGCAAGGCGCGGGCCGGTACGAGACCCATAACGAGCGAACGACGAAGGAGTTGTGCAAGCAGGTCGAGCAAGCACGACCGATCCAACTGAATCGTTCCGGCCTAGACCAGGTAGTTCGTGCTGGCTCGATGCGCCTCGCAATCCCTTCCCTCCCCACTGCATCGGCCCAGCCAAGGCTCCCCAACGGCCCATCCATCCCTCATCCACAACCCTCAACCCCTAGCCCAAACCCGTTCCCCAAATCATCCCCCCATGCGAGTCGCCGACTTCAACTATCACCTTCCCCCCGAGCTCATCGCCCAGGTCCCCCTCCCTTCTCGTGACCAATCCCGCCTTCTCGTCGTCGAGCGCCCCTCCGCCACCGTTCATCACTCCCGATTCGACCAAATCCGGACATGGCTCCGCCCGGACGACCTCATGGTCTTCAATGATTCCAAGGTCATCCCGGCAAGGCTTCGCGCCCGCAAGCCCATGACCGGCGGCGCCATCGAGTTGCTTTTGCTCGAGGAACTCCTGCCCGGCCGTTGGCGCGTCTTGATTCGCCCGGCCAAGCGCCTCAAGCCCGGCTCCCCGCTCGTCCTCGGCCCCGGGACCCACCCGCTCCACGCCACCGTCCTTGCCAAGGAACCGGAGGGCCCCGCCGTGGTCGAGTTCCATGGCGACGTCCTCGGCTTCGCGATGCAGCATGGCGAGATGCCCCTGCCGCCCTACATCCAAAGGGGGCATGGCCACGGCTACCAGGAGGACCCGGATCGTTACCAAACGGTCTATGCCCGCCAGCAAGGTTCCGTCGCCGCGCCCACGGCCGGGCTTCATTTCACCACGGACCTCATTAGCAAGCTCAGGACGGAAGGCATCCAAATGGCATCGCTCACCCTCCACGTCGGCGCGGGAACCTTCCTTCCGGTCAAGTCCGACTCCGTCGAGTCCCATCGCATGCACGAGGAACGATTCTCCCTGCCCGCGGAAACCGCCGCCGCCATCAACTCCGCCAAGGCCGACGGCCGCCGCGTCCTCGCCGTTGGAACCACCACCGCTCGCGTCCTGGAGTCCGTGGCCCGTGGATTCCTAAACGGCCTTTGGGGAGAAGTCCCCGACCCCGAGGCACCCCATGGATTCACCCCCCTCCAACCCATACCCCACGGTCGAACGCGCATCTTTCTCCATCCACCATGCCGCTTCCGCGTGATGGACGGACTGGTCACCAACTTTCACCTCCCCCAAAGCACCCTCCTCATGCTCGTCAGCGCCTTCATGGCCCCGGGCCATCCGGATTCCGGCCGAATCCAAACCCTCGATGTCTATCGCAAGGCCGTGGAGCAACAGTACCGGTTCTTCTCCTATGGCGACGCCATGCTCATCACATGAGGCCCTGGGTTCGCATCAACATGGCCATGTCCGCCGACGGGAAGGTGGCCACCGCAAACCGGGCCGTTCACACGTTTGGAAGCCCTCGCGACTCCCGCCACCTCCACGAGCTGCGCGCCCTTTCGGACGCCATCCTATGCGGCGCGCGGACGATCGAGGAAACCGGCGCGACCCTCGGGAACGGCGGGCCCACGTTCGACCGCATGCGAATCCGCGCCGGCAAGGCGCCACGGCCCGTCCGCGTCGTCGTCTCCGGCTCGGCCTCCATATCCCCCGACGCACCCCTTTGGAAGGACCGGTCCTCGCCCATCATCGCATGGGTCTCCGGGAATGCGCCCGCGGCACGGCGCCGCCTCGTCGCATCCCTCGCCGACGAGGTCTGGACCTCGCCCGGGCCCTCCCTGGACGTCATGGCCGGACTGCAATGGCTTGCGCTTAGGCATGGGGTTCAAGACGCCCTGCTGGAGGGCGGCGGGAGGCTCAACGACGCCTTTCTTCGCGCCGGTGCCGTGGACGAATTGCATCTCACATGGTGCCCGGTGCTCATGGGCGGAGCCCATGCCCCCACCCCGTTCGACGGCATCGGCTTCGACCGCCTGCAAGACGCCCCACGCCCCCGTCTCCAGTCCATTCGCCGCCATGCCAACGAGCTGTACCTCGTCTATCGAATCCAGCCCCGCCCGTGACGAGTCCGGACATCCTGCACCAAGGCCCTGCAAGACCTTGCTTGGATGGCCACAGGACCCGTTCGGAAAACAGGCCGCGCGCCGCCATGGCAAACTTTTCGAAAACCAATGTTGCACGCCCCCCTCTTGTCAGGTTCATTAGCGTTGCAATGGACCTCACGAAGATCAGCGCATCCGAGTTCACTCGCATCCAGGGCCTCCTCCAGAAAAAGGGCAAGCTCCAGGACGAAATCCGCTCCATCGATGCCGAGTTGACCGCAATCCAAACCGGCGCGGCACCTGCTGCCACGCGTGGCCGCAAGCCGGGACGCCCGGCCAAGCCCGCCCCCAAGCCCGAGAAGGCCAAGGCCAAGGCTAAGGCCAAGGGCGGCAAACGCGGCGCCGTCAAGGATGCCATCATTGGCCTTCTTAAGGCCGCCGGGCCCGAGGGCCTGACCGCCCGCGAGGTCGCAGACAAGCTGGGTGCCAAGCCCATCAACATCTCCACGTGGTTTAGCAGCACCGGCAAGCAAATCCCCCAGATCAGGTCCGCAGCCAACGGCAAGCGCGTCTGGGACGAGGCCGCCGCCGCTGCTGCCCCCGAGGCACCCGCCGAACCCGCCTCCGAGCCGGTAGCCTAAACCCTCCTTGGCACGGCCCACGCCCCAGCTCCACGCCGGGGCGTGTTCCTTTGCTAACACAACGCAGGGCCCGCCTTTCCATGGCCGGGCCCTTTGTCTTGCATGGGGTGGCCCTCGCGTTGCCCCACCCGCCGCCTTCCCGGCCATGGCCGGATCGATGCACCCGGAAGGAACCTGATGGCGCCGCGGATTCTTTCCCAAGACAATTAGGGAGCGACGCATCGGGCCGATGCGAGTCCCGGCACGAGCGAGGGACGACGCCCTTGCGAAAGACGATCCCGCAAGCACGACCGCCCCAACTGCATCGTTCCGGCCCATGGGCGAGCCTCACCCATGCCAGGTGTATCGCCCCAAGCGATTCTCGTGTCCAACGAGGCGCAAGCGCAGACCGCGGCGGGCGGGCTCCGTCCTAATGCCTCGCCCCGGGGCCTTCACGGAGCAACCCAACACCCGCGATGGATGAGACACGGCACTAGGCCGCCCCCACCGCCCCGACGCAACGCGGGCACAACGTGGGGTGTGCATGCGAGGTCCCCACATCCACATCCCATCTCCAGCACCGCTCGCACTTGGCCCCCGAGGCACCCTCCACCATCACGGCCCGCTCGGACCCCTCCGTTGACACGACGCCCGACACGGAAAGCAGCTCGGCGAGCTGCAACGCATGACGTGACACGACCTCGTGCGTGGCCCGGTCCAGCACCAGCTCCAGCCGCGCCTCCAGCGCCTTGCCAATCCTCTTCCCCTGGCG
>CAIYFP010000428.1 GCA_903925515.1 uncultured Verrucomicrobiota bacterium | reverse complement strand
CCCGGCCGCCGCGGGGCGTGCCTCACCTCTTCGCCGTGGTGCCGAACGCCTGTCTTGCAGCGTCATGGAAGGCGGCTGCGGCGGGCCTGACGGATGGAACCGTGGCATCGATGACCAACCAGTCCTCCTGCTTCGCGGCGGCCTCGACACGGGCGAGCAGGCAGGCCAACCGCCGGGCACCCATGTTGCTTGCGCTTCCCTTGAGGCCGTGAGCAAGGCTGGCAAGGGCCCTGCCGTCGCGGGAGGCGGCTGCGACCTCGATGCCCGGGGAGCGGGAGTCGAAGTCCGACTCGAACAAGGCAAGGAGATCGTGGATCGCGCCGGGGTCGTCTGGGATGGCCATGGCAGCAAGGACAGATGCGTCCATGGCCGGGGCATCATCATGGGACCCGGCGGTTGCCGGGGAAGGTTCCAGCAAGGATCCCGGGCCATGGGGCAGGGGGTCGGCTCGTGGCGAGGGGGCCCCCATGGCCGCATGGCGGAAAGCGAGCGCGCGGCGTAGGGCGGCCTCAAGCGCCCCCAGTTCCATGGGCTTGGTGAGGAAGTCGTCCATGCCCGCCGCAAGGCAGCGTTCGCGGTCGCCCACCATGGCGTTGGCGGTGAGCGCGATGATGAAGTGTGGGACGCGACGGCCAAACGCCGCGTCCGCCTCGTCAAGGCGCACGCGATGGGTGGTCTCGTAGCCGTCCAGCTCGGGCATCTGGCAATCCATGAGGATCACGTCGAAGGCCTCGCGCGGGAGCATGGCAAGGACTTGCTTGCCGTCGGCTGCGACGGCGGCGGAGAGGCCGAGCTTGCGGAGCATGGAGAGGGCGACGCGTTGGTTCACGATGTTGTCCTCGGCGAGGAGGATGGAAAGCCCCGCCAAACCTTCCTGCCGGGGTTGCGGGGCGGGGCCGGGGGCGGGGGATCGCGAGAGGGCGGCATCCTCGCCGGAGGCGATGGCGCGGAGGGTTTCGAGGAGCCGTGAGCGCTTGACGGGCTTCGCAAGGTGAGCGGCGACGCCAACGGTGCGAAGGAGGCCGACGTCGAGTCGTTGGCCAAGGGGCGCCGCAAGGACGAGGCGCGCACGTTCCAGCCCGGGAGAAAGGTGGACTTCATGGGCAAGGGTGAGCGCGTCCATGTCGGGCAGTTGCAGGTCGAGGATGGCAAGGTCGAAGGGGGTTCCCGCGTTGGCGGCGTCTCGCATGCGCGCAAGGCCCTCGGCGGCGGTCGCGGCGAATTCCGGGGCGAACTCGGTGTCGGCCAGCTCATGGGCGACCACCTCGCGGGAGCGTGGGTGATCCTCGACGACGAGGATGCGTAGGGGCACCTGGGCGGGCGGGCCGGGCGGGCCGGGCGATGCGGGGACGCCGTCGCCAAGCGGGAGCGTGAACCAGAAGGTGGAGCCCTTGCCGGGCTCGCTGACGACGCCCATCTCGCCGCCCATGCCCCGGACAAGGCCGCGGCTGATGGAAAGGCCGAGGCCGGTGCCGCCGAAGCGTCGGGTGGTGGAGCCGTCGGCTTGGACGAACGGCTCGAAGATCCGGGCCATGGCCTCCGGGGTGATGCCGACGCCGGTGTCCGAGACCTCGCAACGTGCATGCAGGGGTCCTTCCATCGGCTCAGCGACCTCGACCCGGAGCCAAACCTCGCCGCGCTGGGTGAACTTGATGGCGTTGTTGAGGAGGTTGGAGAGGACCTGCCGGATGCGCCCGGGGTCGCCGCGGACGATTGGCGGGAGGCGGTGGTCGATCCAGACGGTAAACTCGAGGTGCTTGCCGAACGCACGTTCGGCCATGAGCTCGGAGGTGTCCTCGATGAGGTCCCGCAGGTCGAAGGGCCGGGACTCGAACTGCACCTTGCCGCTCTCGATCTTCGAGAAGTCGAGGATGTCGTTCAGGATCGTGAGAAGGCTGTCGGCGCAGGACCGCAGGGTGTCGAGGTGGTCCCGTTGCTCGGCCGTGAGGGGGGTGTCGAGCAGGAGCCGGGTCATGCCGACGATCCCGTTCATGGGGGTGCGGATCTCGTGGGAGGTGTTGGCAAGGAACTGGGCCTTGGCACGCGAGCTCTCGACGGCGACGTCGCGTGCCATCTCGAGCTCGTGCTCGGCGCGCTTGCGCGCGGTGATGTCCTCGACCGTCCCCTCGTAGTAGAGGAGGCGGCCCTCGGGGTCCCGCACGGCCCGGGCGTTCTCGGCGATCCAGATGACCGAGCGATCCTTGCGGTACACCTGGCTCTCGAAGCCCTCGATGCGGTCGTGCTCCTGCAACAGCCGCTGGAACTCCTCGCGCCGACGGCGATCCACGTACAATTGCTCCCCAATGTTCGTCCGCGCGGCCATCAGTTCCTCGACGGACGCGAAGCCATAGATGCGCGCCAAGGCGCGGTTGGCCGACAGGTAGTGACCGTCGGGCGTCGTCTGGAAGATGCCATCCACCGCGTTCTCCACGATGTCGCGGTACTTGGCCTCGGCCCGCTCGAGCCGCTCCTGCGCCCGCTTGAGCTCGGTGATGTCGCGGGAGACGCCGAATGTTCCGACGACGTTGCCCCGGGCGTCGCGCATGGGGAGCTTGCTGGTGAGCACCCATGTGACGCGGCCATCCGGCCAAAGCTCTCGTTCGGTCTTGCCGTCCATGCCCATCCCGGAGGCCATGATCTGGCGCTCGTCCGCGAGCGCGCGGTCGGCGTGTTCCGGGGCGAAGAGGTCGTGGTCGGTCTTGCCCAGGAGCTGCTGGGGGTCTTCGCGGCCGACCTTGCGCGCGAAGGCGCGGCTGGCGCGGACGATCTCGCTGCGGGTGTTCTTGAAGTAAATGGAGTCGGGCGCGTGCTCGAGGAGCGCCTTGAGGAGGTCGCGCTCGCGGGCGAGGTCCTCCTCGGCGCGCTTCTCGGAGGTCACGTCCCAGAAGATCCCTTGGATGCCGACGCATGCGCCGCCGCGGTCCAGCAGCGGCGTCTTGACGACATGCACGAACTGGCGCTCGCCGTCGGCCGTGAGATGCTCCTCGGTGGCCTCAAAGGTCAGGCCCGTGTCGAGGACGCGCCGGTCGTCGGCTTGGTACTTCAACGCAAGGTCGCGCCGGAACAGCTCGAAGTCGGTCTGCCCAAGGATCTCGTCGCGGGGCTTGTCCACCAGACGGCAGAAGCGCTGGTTGACGAATGTGAACCGGCCGTTGAGGTCCTTGCGGAAGATGTGCTGCGGCAGGCTCTCGACGAGCGCCTCGAAGAAGAACTCGCTTTGCCGGAGCATCTGCTCGGCCTCCCGATGCCGGGCGCGGGTGTCGGCCAAGGAGGTGGCGTGCTGCCGGAGCTCAAGGTGCAAGACGACCTCATGCGCGACGGTCTGGAGCGCGGCGCGTTGCCGGACGGTGGGGCGGCGCGGGATGCGGTCGAAGACCAGCAACACGCCGGCGCGCCCCCCGGACGGGAGGTCCACGGGGGTGGAGAGAGCCCACCGGAAGGACGCGCCCTGGAGCTCGGGGGTCTCGCGCGCCTCCAGCGTCCCGCCCTCGTCGAGCGCGCGCCGGGCGAGATCCTCGACCATGGTGGACTCCTCGTGCCGAAGCCCGCTCTGGCCTTCGACGCGCAGCCGGGGGCCGTCGAGCAGGACGATGGCCGTGGCGGCCACCTGGGCCACCTGGGACGCCATGTTGGCAAGATCGTCCAGCGGTCCGCCCATGCCTGCCGAATGCCCGTCCGCGCTCATGCCCGCACTGTCCCGCCCCACGTTCCGGGGTGTCACGCCGGATTTCAGCGGCGCGATCCGGGGGCGGTCGGGTGGCACCGTGACGGGGCCATTGGGGTCCGTCCTCGGTTCTAGACACGCCCACGCGCGGGCCCCTTCACAAGGGTGGACGGGTCACGAGGTGAGGGCTGGATCCATGGCGGTGCAGTTGCCGCCGGATCAGCGGTTGACGCTGGCCTGCCGCAGCCGGATCGACGCGGCATGGGAGGCCGAGATGGGTCGCCGGATCGCCCGATACGATGACGGCGGAGTGAAGTCGATCCCGGCCGGTGAAACACGAGAGCGGCCAAAGGGATGATGGCGTCATGGGATCCGTGGCTCGTGTCCGACGGGCCGGTGTTCTCGTGAACTGCCCATGGCGCGCGGGAGGTGAAGGTGCGCGATCGCCCGCCGCCGCGCAGGCGGGGCTTCGGGCAGGATGTGTCGCGGTGCTTTCCATGCCGCCGGACCTCGCGCCCGGGCATGCCGTGGTGGAAGACCTTGGAGACCTCGCCGAGAGGCTTTGGGGCTTCCCGCTGGTGTAGATGGCAGAGGTCGCCCGGCGAGTTGCGGCTGCCGCAGACTCTTGTGCGAGGGACCTCGCCCTTGCGCAGGATTCCGCATGCGCCGGGTGCGCCGAACCTTCACCCTCATTCCATATCGTTCGATTGTCCGGACTCCGATGCGCCCTGCGGCGTCTGCCCGGCATGGCCTGCTCCCGGAGCTGCGCATTCCTGACGGGATGCCGGCCCGCATTCCCGCGTGGGTCGCCGGTGGTGTGTCGCTCCGCTCCTCGACGACCGGCAACACGCCGGGAAGCCCCCGGGTCGGCCGGGCTTGCCGTGTGGTAGAAACGCAGTAATTCGTACTGCATGAAGACCACGCGATACACGATCGACCTGGACAAAAACTTCGACGAGACCCTGTCGGCCTTGGCCCAGCGCAAGAGCACAACGAAGGCGGAGATCATCAGGCGAGCCTTGGCCACCTACAGCTACATTGCTGGGCAGGCTCCCGCAGCTTCAGACAGGAAGGTGTCGATCACCGACAGTCAGGATAGGGTTCTGAAGGACATCGTGATCCCCTAGTCCAGCCCATGGCCGCTACCAAGGAGACTGTCGGGGCTGAGACTGTCCTCCGGGAGGTCGGGACCACGTCGGTTCAGCCAACTTTCGTTCAGCGCGCAGGCTTGTGGCTGGCAGCGGGGGTTGGGGCGCTCATTGCCCTTGTCACGCTCGGCGTCCTCGTCTTTCTCTGGGTTCACTCCCCCCCGATGCCGCAAGCGGCGTCACTCAAGGATGCGGTCGTCGCCAAGGAGACTTTGGCGAACTACAAGGAGTTGAGCGGGATTGCCATCAAGGGCGCACAAGATGTTTTCACGACGATCGTTGTGTCCGCGTTACTGCCAGTCTTGACTGCAATCCTGGGCTATATTTTCGGCAGGGGCGGTAAGGATGACGGAGGTCAGTGAATTGTTCCAACGCGAGGTCACTGCGGCGAGCAGCCTCCCCGCCTCGCGGCGCGAACGTCGCGGGCTTCGGCCATGCCCCTTGGTCTTCGAGAGTCATGGGTGTTACCACTCAAGGCGACCTTCGCCGAGCGGGAGCGATGCAATGGGGGCGGTCGTGCTTGCTGGGTGTGGTTCGCAATGATTGCCCTTCGTTGGATTCGGCTTCGTCGGGGTCGAGTTCTGTCGGCGGCGAGGGGCATGGGGGCGAAAACGGTTCGATCGGCACCCAACATCCATGCCATGGGCAGGCCTACTTGGCGCGCATGCCGTGGCCTTCGAGGGCGTGTTCCATGCTTTCGACCAACGCATGCAGCGAGGCGGCGATGATGTTGGTGCTGACGCCCACGGTGCCCCACTCGCGCTTGCCGTCGGTGGAGGTGATGAGGACGCGGGTGCGGGCGGCGGTCCCGGCGACGCCGTCGAGGATGCGGACCTTGTAGTCCGTGAGGCGAACGGTGGCGATGCGCGGGAAGGAGCGGGAAAGCGCGGCGCGAAGAGCGCCGTCGAGGGCGTTCACGGGGCCGTCGCCATCGGCGACGGTATGGTGGACGGCGTCGCCGACGCGGACCTTGACGGTGGCCTCGCAGACGGAATCGGAGGGGTTGCCGCGCATGGAGACATGGTAGGCCTCGACGGTGAAGCGGGGCTTGAGCCTTGGCTGGAGCATGCGGCGGACGAGGAGGGCGAGGGAGGCCTCGGCGGCCTCGAACTCATGGCCCTCGTGCTCGAGGTCCTTCACGCGCTGGAGGATCGCCTTCACCTCGGGCTTGGACTCGTCGAGGTCGAGCCCGAGGGATCGGGCCTTCATGAGGATGTTGGCGCGGCCGGAGAGGTCGCTGACGAGGATGTTTCGGGCGTTGCCGACGAGGGCCGGGTCCACGTGCTCGTAGCTGGCGGAGAGCTTCTGGACGGCGTTGACGTGGGTGCCGCCCTTGTGCGCGAAGGCGGCGGAGCCCACCCATGGCTGGCGCGGGTTGTGGCGGATGTTGGCGATCTCGTCCACGAACTGGGACAGGTCCTTGAGCTTGCGGAGCGTGGCGGGCGTGACGACCCGCAGCCCCATCTTGAGCTGAAGGCACGGCAGGGCCGTGACGAGGTTGCAGTTGCCGGTGCGTTCGCCGTAGCCATTGACGGTGCCCTGCACATGGCGGGCCCCAGCCTCCACGGCCGCGAGCGCATTCGCCACGCCCATCCCGATGTCGTCGTGGGTGTGGATGCCGACGGGGCACGCCAGGCTTCCGATGGCGGCGCGCGTGACGGAGGCGACCTCGCCGGGCAGGCAGCCGCCGTTGGTGTCACAGAGGACGACCATGGCCGCGCCGGCCTTCTCGGCGGCCTGCCATGTGGCGAGGGCGTAATCCCCGTCCAGCTTGTGGCCGTCGAACCCGTGCTCGGCGTCGTAGATGACCGTCTTCCCGTGATCCTTCAGGTACCGAACCGTGTCCCCGATCATGCCGAGGTTTTCGTCGGGCGAGCAGCGCAGGACCTCGCGGACATGGAGGAGGGAGGTTTTGCCGTAGAGGGTGACGACGGGCGTGCCGGCCTCGAGGAGGAGGCGGACTTGGTCATCCTGTTCGACGGGAATGCCCTTGCGCCGGGTGGAGCCAAAGGCGGCAAGGCGGGCGTTGCGAAAGCGGCGTCGGGCGGCTTCCTTGAAAAACTCAATGTCCTTGGGATTGGAGCCGGGCCAGCCGCCTTCGATGTAGTGCACGCCGAACTGGTCGAGCCGCTCCGCGATCCGGAGCTTGTCCGCCACCGAGAAGTTCACTCCTTCCCCCTGCGAGCCGTCGCGCAGGGTTGTGTCGTAGATTTCCACCTGGGGTTTCATGGTCCGCGTTGCGTGAGCCCGGCAAATGCAAAACCCCGTTCCGGCTCGCGGAAACGGGGTCTTGCCTTCGGGGGAAAACTCGTTCAGCGACGCCCTCCAAGGACGCCAATCACCCGCGAGATTCTTCCGGCCGACGCTCTCACGTCATTCTTGTGCCAAGCCATGGGCGGGCTGGGCAAGCCCGGATTCGGGGAGATCGAAGGAATGGAGGCGGCGATTCGCGGGCCACACGTGAACAGGATGAGAACGCGCTGGCCCGACCGGGCGCATCGAACCGCTGGCCCGGCAACTCTCGGCAGGCGCATCGAAAGACGACTGGGCCGAACTTCCAGCGTGGCGGTCGAAGGCATCATGCTGGAGCAAAAAAACCGGCCCGGGAGCGACCCGGGCCGGTTGAAACTGAAGAGACGCTGTTTTTCCTGGTGTAGGTGGCTGGCACCCAGGGAACCAGTCTGCGTCACTCACTTTGTCTTGGTACGAGTTCTTGAATATAGACATCGGCTCCGGATACAAGTGCATAATTCATGAGCGCCTCAACCGCCCCAGACATCCATCTCGCCTTCGACGTAGGCCATAGCTCCATTGGCTGGGCCGTCCTTCGCTCCGGACCGGGTGGCAGTCCGGATCGCGCCCACCCCAGCATCCTCGGGACCGGGGTGGTCACGTTTGGGGCGGACGACTGCTTGGCCGTGAAGCGCAGGCAGTTCCGCCAAACAAGGCGGCACGTTCGTGCCACGCGTCAACGCATCGCGCACATCGCACGCTTGCTCGCGCAACTGGGCGTCTTGTCCGAGCAAGAGTTGGCATCCCGCCATCGGCAGGCGGGCGGGGACAGCTTCGCATGGCGCCTTGCGGCCGATGTCCTTGTCGCTGCGCGCACGGGTTCCCCGCTCCCGGCCATCGGCTGGCCCGAGCTTTGGGACATCCTCCGCTGGTACGCGCACAACCGCGGCTACTTCGCCCCGCCATGGGCCAATCGTTCCGGAGAGCGAGGCCCGGGCGATGGCGACGCCGATGACACGGAGAAGGTGGAGAATGCCAACACCAAGATGGGGGAACTCCAGACGGGCACGATGGCCGAGACCATCGCAGCCTATACCGTCTGGTATGAACGCGAGGTCGCGAAGTGGCACCAGCAACAACGCCCCCAGAAGCCGCCCCATTTCAAGGGCCTCAGCATGGCCTTCCCGCGTGAACATGTGGTGTGGCCGGAGGTTCGTAAGCTTCTTGAAGCCCTTAGGGGAAGGCTGCCCCTGCTCGATGATGCCCTCATCCGGACGTTGCTCGGCAACGACGTGGACCCGCTGCAAGACCCCCGTGCGTGGCAGACCATCCCATGCCCCAGCATCAAGCTCCCCAAACGGTATCACGGTGGCCTGCTCTTCGGGCAAAGCATCCCCCGCTTCGACAACCGCATCATTGGCACCTGCCCCATTCTCTTCGGGCGACTGCATGCGCGGTATCTGTCCGAAGGATTGGACGAAAAGGAGGCGAGGGCCCGAGCCGAGAAGGAATCCAAGCTCCCTTCCAAGGCCTCGCCGGAGTTCCTTCGATTCCGGTGGGCCATGCAACTCGCCAACGTGTTTGGCTCCGCCGCCCATGAATCCGTCACTCGTCCCCTGACCGCCGGGGAAAGGAAACAGGTGACCGAGCAAGCCGAGCAGGGCGGCAAGCTGAAGGCGGGTGAATTCAAGAAGGTCGTCCTCGCGGCCACGGGCTGGAGCCGCAGCAATCTCGATAACCTCTTGATGCACCCGGACGCCAAGGAGTCCCTTGTGCTGGATCCCGTCCAGGTCGCCATCTCGGAATCTCCGTTGAACGACGCCCTCTCCAGCCTCCCGGACCGATGCTCAAAACGCCTGCGTGGCAAGTTGCGTGACGGCAAGACGCTCGCCGGGGCCGAGGTTCGGTCTTGGTTGGAAAACGAGGATTTGGCCCGCTTTGACAGCGCCGTGGCAACCGTCCTCGACAAGGCCAACTCCCGACTTTCAAAGGGGAAGCCCCCTGCAACAGCAGAGGGCATCCTTAGGCAATCGCTCGCTGCTCCATTTCCCGCCGGGCGTGCGCCTTACTCCCGCTCCATCCTTCGCGAGGCTTACGACGAAGTCATGGATGGCCGGGACCCTCGCGCGGAGAAAAGCGCAACCCAGCCACGCGGATGCCTTTGCATCACTCGCGAGCTCCAGGAAGCGCAGCTTCATCGCGCCGTTGATGCTCAAACCAACAACCATCTCATCCGCCACCGGCTCATGATCCTGGGCCGGCTCCAACGTGATCTCATCCAATCACCCGAGTTCGCCGACGGCAACCCGCGCCGGATCGCCACCGTCACCATCGAGGTCAACCGCGACATCCGCGACCTGTCCGGAAAGAACCGCAAGGAGCAGGAGCAGGATCTCAACATTAGGCTTAAGGACTTCAAACTCGTGGCGGCAAAGGTTGAGGAAGCCTGCAAGCGGAGAGGCGTCCAGGTGACGCCCGGAATCATCCGAAAGGCTCGAATTGCAGAGGATCTTGGATGGAAGTGCCCCTACACGGGGCAATGCTTCAAGATAGACGATTTGGTTGAGGCGGATTCACCGATGGACAAGGACCACATCATTCCGCATGCCCATCGGCAGAGTGACTCGCTGGATTCCCTCGTGATGACATGGAGGACCGTGAACAAGTGGAAGGGCAAGCGCACCGCTTTACAGTTCGTTAAGGAGGAAGGCGGCAAGCCTGTTCCGGGCATGCCTCAACTCAGCATCATGACCGAGAAGCAATTCACTGCGCATGTCGATTCGCTCGATACGAAGGGGCCCTCTCTGGACGACAAGTCCCGAAAGAGCCGGCGCAAGAAGCGGCTCCTGACGGAGCGGCACGAGGAAAAAGAGTTCACCCCGCGCGACCTCACGGTCACAAGCCATTTGGTACGCCTCGGCGCGCAAGTCCTCAAACGGGCGTTCCCAGACGAGTATCGCCCCCATGTTGTGTCCCTGCCTGGTTCCGTAACCGGGGAAGTTCGCAAGGCGTGGCGGCTTATCGACTGCCTCGGAGCCGCCAACCCCGGGATTTTCGAGCCCAACAGCACCACCCCGAAACGCAAGGATGACATCCGTGGCATCACCCACCTCCATCACGCGCTGGATGCCTGCGTCCTTGGGCTTGCCTCGTTGTACTTCCCCCGAAACGGATCGGTCTGGAGCGCGATGACGAAGGCAGGCGCGGATCGTGAGGCGGATGATGAACGCCGTCTTTGGCTGGCCATGACAAGGCGCAATCCCTCCGAGCAGGAGGCCCAACTACTCAGGGCCACCGGGCTCTACAAACGAGACGCCGACGGCAGGCTTCAT
>CAIYFP010000427.1 GCA_903925515.1 uncultured Verrucomicrobiota bacterium | reverse complement strand
CTTGCCGCCGCGTGAGGGCACGCGGCCTACAGCATGGGCCATGCCTTGGGCTCCACCTGAGGGTCTGACGGATCCCCACACCCACTGCCGTTTTTAGGATAATCCTTACGGAGCCTCCCACCTTACCTCGATGTCGTATCGACACTCGGGAGGATTCGTTTGGGGCAACAACTCCATCTTCATCAAGGTGACCCGGCCTCGCAGCCCCTGCGGAATTGCCAAGGCGGGCAGCGGGCCGGAGGGGGGTGGACCCGCAGCAGGCCCGCCATGGCCTGATTTCGGATGCCGTCCGCCATGGGCTTTCGAGAACACCATTTCCACGTCGCTGGCAATGGATTGGACCACCGATGCAAGGGCGTTTGTGCGGGTCAGCCGAAACGCGCGTGAACTTGAAGGGTCGTGAGTCGGCAGATCCCTCTTGAGGGGGGCCCACAGCTTCACGACGCACTGCCCGTCGAAGTACGACACGACGGAGGCCTTGCCGCCAGGGACCTTGTTGGTGGAGCTGATCTTGATGCCGTCTTCCCCGGCATGAACATCGGCCCCCGTGGCAAGCAGCAGGAGCTGCCGGGCATGGAGACGGGCCGTTGACACCGCCTCATCCCGTGGGCCATGGGCAATTCCATACACCACCACTTGATCAGGGCTCAACCCGGCGTCGCGACGCCCGGTATCCCGGCTGGCCAGCGCATCGCCGGCGATCGCAATCCGGTGCCCGTTCGTCGAGGATGAATGCCTGGTGATCACGTGGCTCCCGGGAGCTGCCAACGCAACCGCACAAACCATGGCAAGCAACGGTGGAGCATGGCTCCGCCCACGCCAGGAACCCGCGATGGAGCGTGCCCTAAAAGTCATCCTGCGCCTTGCCTGGGGTCACCTTGCTTCCCGGCCTCGGTGACACCTGCTGGCCCGACTCAACCCGCGGTGTTGCCTTGGAGTTCCTGGCCGCGTCCCCCTGCTCCGGGGCGCTGGCCTTCTCCACGGACGAGGTAACCCGTGCTGGCGGGTGCTGGCCCTTGGCCCGCTCAATGGACCCGAGCAAATGCGCATGTTCCAGACGGCGCCTGTTCGTCTCATGCTCCACGGCCGCAGCCGACACCGCCATTTGGGCGTCCGCCGCCAAGGCGGCGGACGCGGACCTTGCATTCAATGCATACACGGCAACCGCGACGGACGTGGAGGATCCCTCCCCGGACTTGGTGATTTTCGCGGGCCATGTTAAGTCGGCGACGGCGACCTGGTTGACGCCCCTGGTGTTCGCCCTCGCAAATGAATTCAAGCTCTCGCTCAGGTCCATTGCCGCCTTGGCGGGCAGATCCGCCTCCCTGCGGCCAGCCCTTACGACCGACCGATGCCTTTGCTCCCCTTGGAGCCGCGAATACAGGGGCATGTAAAGGTTTGCCAAGGCCTGAAGGCGCGCATGTTGACCCGCTTGGTCGAGGGAGTTGGGCGCATATCCTGTCCCGATAAACCAACGATCACCCTTGTCATCCACGAAGTATCGAAAGGCACCCATGGAAGCGAGGTCCTGCCTTTCAATCCAGGAAGACAAGCTCTCGGCTCCCTTGGCATTCTCGATGTCCAATCCCGTGTCCCCGGTCAGTGCACCTTGCGCGGACCTCGCGAGACGCGGACTCCAAACATAGGCAATTCCAATCGTCAGGCGGCCGGATGGGGCGAGGTTTTCGCCCCACGCTATCGCGCTCAGGCCCAGGATGACATGGTCGTAGCGAATGCCTATGCCGGCGTTAACCGCCTTGGCGTATGCCCTCTGATACGCCTCAAGCCTTGCCTGCAACCGGGCTATGGCGGCGTTGACATCCTCGGCCTTGCGCCTGAAACCCGCGATCTTCCCCTCCTTTTCATCCGCCGCCCTTGCTGGATCATATTCCACATCAAGTCTCTTGATCAGGGCGTCCGTGGCAGCCTTGAACCGGTCTGCGGAGGTCAGCTCCACATCTGCCGTAGCCTTGGCGCCCATGGCTTCGGCCTCCTTCCTGAGCATCGCGATCTGTCCCTCGAGCTCCCGCTTGGCTGCGGCGTTCACATCCTCCAGCAAGGCCGGGTTTCCCGGATCCTTGAGGGTCACCTCCATGGAGGCGTCGGCACCCAGCCAGGTTGCCACGTCCGTCTGGGCCGTCAGCAGCGCCCCAAGGGCCGCTGTTTGCCTAAGCACGAAGTAGTCCTCCATGTCGGAGCCAGGATCGATCTGAAGGGTGAACGTGGCCACCCCGCCAAACCTTTGCTTGGCATCATCCCAGTCCATGGTGACCTTGGCCTCCTTGAGCTTCTTGCGAAGCTGGTTCTTGATGGACGACGCATCCAACGAGGGAGTCGCCGCAGGCGGCGCTTGGACAAGCTTGCTGGCTTCAATCACGGCCATGGACCCGCCATCTTGGGCATGGTTCACGTGCATGGAGAGGGCGCAGGCAAGGACGGCAAATGCCCTGCCAGCTTGGGATTGGGTTGTTTTCATGATCATGGGCGTCCTAGGAGTGGGTTCACTTGAACAAATCGTCGAGGGCACTGGATGGGGCTCCCGCACGACCTTGCACGCCGGTCGCTGCCTTGGGTCGTTGAGGTGTCCTGCATAGGGCGCCCACGGACACATCGCTGGTCTTGGCGATGACCTTCGCATACGACGCCTTGGGCGTGACGCGGGTGATCTCCACGCTTCCCACCAAGTGCTCGGCCACTCCAAGAGACTCGCCCGTTGCCGGATCCGTCACTGCATTCCCCGGGTTGAAGATGTCCAGGACCCGGCCAACTGCCACATCATCCCCGCCCCGGTTCAACATCACCTCGCCGGGGGCGGGGATGGCGGCCACCTTGAGCGGATAGATCGCCTCCAGCGTGCGCTCGGACACCGCACGACCGATGGCATCGACGATGGCGTGCTCGGGATGGCTCCCTTGAACGGCATGCATCGTGAGTTCCCCAACCTCGATCGCGCTGGCGAGCACCGTCTGGCGCGACGCCACATGGATGATCCTGAACTCCACCACGCCGGCAGGGATGGCAACATCAAGGTTCCCAATCCTTCGGGAAGATGTGCCAACGCCATGCGCAACGCCCGCAACGACGTATTCGATGCCGAGCTTGGATGCACTTTCCATCATCCGTTGAGCGGAATCCAACGCGGCCTTCTGCCCTTCAAGATTGGAAATCTCCCCTTCAAAGGACTGGTCAACCACCGCAAACTTCCTGCTATTGACGAGATAGGTAACCACGGATTCCCGAATCCTTCGGCCAAACACGGCACCCTCAATCCTTGTACCACCCAATTCGTGCGCCGCGTCCGCGCGAAATGGAATCACCGCAAGGGACTTCCTGGTCGGATGCCGGCCCGCATGGGAGCTGGCCTTGGCAAGCACCACCTGCACCCGGATTGAAACGACCTCGCCATCGTCATCCTCCGACTCGATGTCCCACCACCGGATCAATCCATCGGTGATGATCGCGTAGTCCGATGCCGTGGATTGAAGGGTGCGTCGCATGGGTGCCCCATTGAGCTTCATGGTTTCGGTCTCGAGCCTCAGACGCACGGCGGCGCTGAACTGGGCACCCTGCTTGCTCGTGGCCTCTTCCAAGGCCGCCATGATCGCTGCACTGCGATCGGGGCCCCTACCCACCCCATGGCTGCGGACATGCTCAACCCCGGCCATGCCATCGAAGTCTGGAACGTTCAGATTGTTCCGGATGCTCCTCGGGCTCCGGCCTCCCTCGCGGGGAGATACGGGGGGCTGGCTCGGCAGGGAACGTTGAACCGATCCAGCCCGTGACTCGGCACCTCCGGAACCTGCCTGCCCCGGGCGTGGGGGTGCATGGGTCGAATCGCCATGGGCCCCCGCCGCCGAGGATGAAACGGGCCCTTGAGCTGCGCCGGCCAACTCCGTCCCCTTTTTTTCGAGGAGCGGGTTGACCCAGGCAACGAGCAACGCAAAGGCACCGCCGATGATGGCCATGCCCGCCCTGACGACCAAGCCGTCGCCCTTCTTGTCGTTGCCCATGGCAATATGGCAGCCTTGGAGGGCGTGCCGGGTTACTTGGCCTTGAGCTTCTTCAATTCCGATGTCGCATCCAGGAGTCGCTTGAGGGCGGGCAGGTCGTCGATCGCTTGCTTTGCCAAGGGCAAGGCTGCCACCATCGCGGCGTCCCCTCCGCCGTTCTTGACCGCAATGGCGGTGGCGGCGCCTAGGGCAGTCCATTTTGCGACGCCCTTCCTGATCTCGGAATTGGCCTTGTCAACCAACCCCCTTTGTTTTGCGTCGAGGGCCGCTTTTGCGGCAATAAGCTCCGCTATTCTTTTCTCGAGGGCAGGCGTGTAGGCCTTGATTGCAGCGGTGAGCTCCTGGCCTTTCTTTTCCTTGATTTCGGCGGCTATCTTGGCGGCTTCCTCTGCCGGCAATAAGGCTTCATTCAGGTACACAACGGCCTTGGCGAAGAACTCCAGGCCGCCGTCGAGATCGGCCAGGATGCTCTCCGCCGTAGGCTTCTTCAGGAGCCCTCCAATTTGGGCATGGGAACGGATGGCGCCGAGCATCAGGATGAGGCCCAGCAGTGCGACGTGTCGTATCTTCATGTTTGATGTCTATGGGTTGTTGTTTCCGATGGCCGGTGAGTCACCTAAAACCCCGGCCTCGAAGCTGATCTGCAAGAACATTGGCCGCCTTGGTGGCGGCGAGCTCCAGCGCCGCCGTTTCGGCCTGGGTCTGGTCCGCGCCAACGCCCTCGACCTGGAGGGCCCCTATGCTGCCAACCTTGATGGCAAGGGGCTTCCGGCAGTCGAATACCTGACCGTCCACGATCACATTTACAAGAATGTTGCGTGAGTTCGTGGGATCCCTTCTCTGGACGCCGATCGTAAGGGTCCCATACGCCAGCAAGGGTGCACCAGCCTCCCTGCAGGAACGCGTGGCAAGCCGTTGGTTGTCCAAGGAAAACTGGGAGCTGGCTTGGAAGTCACCCTGTAGCTTGTCGGGGTTGAATGCACCTTGGGTGGCCTCGACCAATTCGGAGGCCGAAACGGTATCGAATCCCCGGTCCACAAAAACCTTGGACATGGTCCGATCAATGCCTGCCTTGAGATTGTCCTCCAGCATGTACACGACTCTGTCAGCAGTACGGACGATGCTCTCCACGGTCGTGGACGCCTCGGATGCGCGCGACACCGATGTCGTGGTCACAGATGCCCCCTTGGATTCCGCGATCGCTCCCTCGTGGACCTCCTTGGTGCTTTGGGTCCCGGCTGTTAGCTTGGGTCCTTTTGACTCAACTTCAGATTGGCGTCGGGCGACAAATATGAACGCGATCGGGTGTTTTTCGCCCTGTGGAATCACGTCCAAGAGGGCGGAGATGCTGGCCGTGTTCACGAGGGCCTGTCCCGAGATGGTGGCGAGCTTGGACTTCTTGTCGAAAGCCCTCGACCTCACCTCGAAGTTCTCCAGGAATGCATCCGGGTTGGCAAGGAGGACGGCCTTCTTGGCAGCCACCAGTGGCTGGCGCTCCGGCCCAAGGCTAGCGATGTACCTGTCAATTAGGATTCCCTTTAGCTTCGCGATCGCAATGGACTCCTCGCCAGCCGACATGCCTTTCTGGCTCCTGCATGGAAAATCGACCACGGCAACCGGGCTGAGGTCATCCGCAATGGATACCACGCGCAGCATCACGAGGGCCGCCATGGCAGCTGCGATCATGGACTTGATGTGGTTCATGGTCCTGCAATCCCCCTTGATGAATCAGCTGCCCAAGTTGGTCCATTCATGGAGGCAAGCTTGTCTCATCGCGCCATGGCCAGGGTCCCACCGTCCTGGGCCTTGCCTCCACCGGCATTTCGCTGGATTGAGTTCCGGATCACGCCAAACCTTTTGAGCACGTCCTCCTCCGGAAACGCGATCTCATGTGCGAGTTGCTCGACGAACCGGGACAATTGGCTCCTCCACATGCCAAGGTGGTCCACCTTGCCGCCCTCGATGGTGCTTGTCTGCAACGGCACGGTGACCATGTCATCATATCTCTTGAGCAGCTTGGAATTCGACACGGTTTGCCGGGTACCGGGAACCTCGATCACCACGGAAATGATTTCCCGTCCTGAATCAGCATTCAGGACCCTGAGCTTGCCGTGGAAGCCGTAGGCGACCTTGGTAAGCGCGAACTCCTTCGGTTGAACCCTCGATTCCTCCGCGATCAACGCGTCCACTTGAAGGTGGATCAGGAGCACGGGTTTTGGGATGGCAACGCTCAACTGTTGGCCGTCTGTTCTTCGCATGGTCAATTGCGCGGCGCTTGCCAAGGATTGCTCCGTCCGGACCATGGACCCGTTGCCCGTGTAGGGATTTACCGGGAAGCCGGACCGGAACCCGAGGTGGAGGCAAAGGTGGTTGGCAAGGATGTCCCGCCATGGAGCCACGCGACCGACGTCCACGTCGAATGGCTTGCCGAGGAAGAGGCCCGCATGGATTGCAGGCCCGAATGCAACGGGATCCACGGCGATCGGGCTTCGAACGGCTCGTGGGGCCATCGCTCCCTCCGCAAGAGTCTCGATGACCTGTCCTGCCAAGCCATAGGCCCGGCTCGACTTGTTCTTGTCAAGGGCAAGCAGGGCGGTCTTGAACATGGCGATGGTCTCGTCCTCCGTCGGCGGATGGTCGAGGAGGTCCACGACGTTCACGCTAAGCGGATACGACGACGTCGCCTGCATGCCGTTTTTTGTATCAATAAACAGGATGTACCCCATGACATCGACGTTGACCCGGTTTTGGCCTGAAGTTGGGAGGGAGAATACCTTCTCGGATGACAAGACGACGACCATCACCAGGGCATCCTGTTGCCTCCAGTTGTCAGCCAAACCGTCGCCAATGCCAGCCAGCTCGAACGAGGGTGGATCGCACGTTCGCAAGGCTTCGACGAGGACGGCCTGCAGCTCCGAGGCCAGCTTGGTGCAATATGGAGCATTGTTGCCGCTCTCATCGTTGCCCCAGACCGACACGCCCCCCCACAAGACCCGTTCCTTGCGATTTTGGATTCCCGGTGCCAGTGCACGTGCCATCCGAGCCTTGGCGGCTCGAGCTCCCTGGGACTCGCCCGATGTCTGCCCTTTCTCGCGAAACTCAACGGTCTTGACGACGGGAGCGGTGACGCATCCTGCGAGAATCATCACAAGGAACAACAGCAGGCCTCCGACGGGCACGATCCGCATCGTGTTCTGCGGTCTGCCCGCCGCGGAGCGGGTTTCCTTGCCCTCGATTTGTTCGTTCATGAAGTGATCGATTGAGGGCCCATCTTGGTTTCAGGCAACGACATGGGACGAATCCATGAATGCTCGCCGCCCCTCCCATGCCGCCTTTGCGCTGCCTTGCATAGGGAGCTTGGGGAGGATGGGTCGGCATCGTTGTTGCAGGCGCTCACGGCGTGCGCGGTCGCATCGAGTCCATGCCGAATTGCAGCCTCTCGCAGGCCCAGGATTGGGCATGGATGAATGCCAGCCGGCCCTGCTGTTCGGCGGCAAGCAGCGTTGCCGTGGACAAGCCAAGGACGCGCGGTTCACCGACACCAAGGCGATGATCCGATTCGCGGCAGGGATTCGGGTTGGGCGGGCATGACGTGACCGAGTGAACGTGCTCACAAGCCGTCACGGTATCCGACCGCCGCCTCGTCTCGCATGGGGTATAGTTGGGAAAATGTTGGGCTCGGCCGTTACGGGACCGGATCGGGTGCGCTGGCGCATGGCCTCTTGGGCATGGCGTTGCACTTGGGCAGGGTGTCCCCGAGGGCACGAAATCATGGCCTCGGATCACGTCGCGCATGGGCGGGACGCGCTCCCGGGCGTCATGGGCCTTGGACCGAGCCGGCCCCCGGGAGCAAGCATCATGCCCTCGCTGCGCCCCGCAGCGGCCGGGGACGGCCGCGCTTCCAGGGCGTTCCAAGGGTGCTCCCACGCTCGATGCCCTTCCCCGGTCCCGAGGGGGACGCCATGGCGGTCAGCGTCGGAGGACCTGGTCCAAGGGGCGGCCCTTGGCGAGTTCGTCGATGAGTTTGTCGAGGCGTCGGACCTCTTGCATGAGCGGGTGGGGAACGTCCTCGACCCGGACGCCGCAAACGACGCCCCGGATTTGGGTCCTGGCGGGGTTCAGGGCAGGGGCATCACGGAAGAATGCCTCGAGCTGCGTGCCCTTCTCGATCTCGGACGCGATCCCCTCGGGACCGTGGCCCGTGAGCCACTGGAGGACGGCATCGACGTCGGTCTTGGACCGACCCTTTCTCTCGACCTTGGCGACGTAGAGCGGGTAGAGGCGAGCCATGGGCATCCCGAAGATTCGCTGTTCCGCCGGGGTCATGGTCGCGGGTCCGTGGCTTGGGAGGACTGCGGCGGCGGGAGAGGTAAAAGAACGAGCCGCAACCCCCATGAGGGGCGCGGCCCGTGGCTCGCCGAACAGGATGCGAGGCCGACCGGCCTCGACGTTGGGCCCATCAGGCGGCGGCCTGTTCCTTCTTCCACGTCCGGGGCGGCGCCTTGGTGACGAGGCCCTTCTTGATGGCCGACGTGGCAACCCGGATGTACTTCACCTCGCCGGAGGGGAGGAGGACCTTGACGCGCTGCAGGTTGGGGAAGAAACGGCGCTTGGTCATGGCCGTCACATGGGTGCCGATGCCACCCTTTTTCTTGGCCTTGCCGGAACGCCAGATGTGATGGCCCTTGCCAGGCCGCTTGCCGGTCACGCTGCAAATCCGAGACATAACTTGGTTCCTTTGTTAACGAACCCCGACCCTATCGAGTCATCGCGAGCCGCGACAAGCATGAATTCCGGACCCCGCATGCCCGACGCCAACCCCACGTCGCCCGATCACGGGCCGAGCATGATCCGCGGGTCGCGAATCCATGACGCGCTTTGGTCGAGCATCAATCGATTCCGGCCCCCCGGATGAGCGGAACGTCCGGCGAGCTCGGGTGCAATGCCCGGGACGCCGGAGGGAAGATAGACGTCCACGACAAGCTCGACGTCGGAGGGCGAGGACGGTTGGCCCGCGACCGGGTTGTTGGCGGCGCGGAGGTCGGCGATGGCATGGTCGGGCGTCTTGCCCCAGAAGTTGTCCAAGGGCACCGGGTCGTTGGTGCGGTCGAAGCGCCAGAGCCAGTAGCCCGTGACGAGGGATGACTCGCTCGCGGGCACGGGCTGGACGGCTTGCTCGACATGGCGAAGGCGCGAGGAGGCAACGGACGGGCACAGCCAAACACGCGGGCCAGAATGGGAAGCCATCACGGCGGGCACCCAGCCCGCCCTTGGATCGGAGGGAGGCCAGCCCGCCCATGGACGGAACCCGAGCATGGCCTTGAGGGGACGGGCGTCCGGGAAGCGGTCGTGATGGTCTCCGAGGTAGAGGGACATGCCGACGCCTGCATGGCGGAGGTTGGAGAGGCAGGCGGATTGCGTCGCCTTCAGGCGCGCGCGAGCAAGGGCTGGCAGGAGCAGCCCGGCGAGCAAGGCGACGATGCCCACGACGACGAGCAATTCGACAAGGCTGAAGGCGCGGCCAAGGCGAGGACGAAGTCCATGGCTGCGGCGACGGCAGACGGCGGGGGGCTGGAAAACCCCGCAGGCAGCGGCGCGGATGGAGGAGGAGGCCCCGGTCATCCCGTTGTGCCGCCTTCGGGGGGCGGCGGGGATTCCTTGGCCTTGAAGGTGGTCGAGCCCTTGTAGCGGCCGGCCTTGACCTCAAGCCGGTACTCGATGCCCGGCACGAGCTTCTCGGCCATGGAACGCCCGTCCTTGAGCTTCATCCCCTTGGGGATTCGACCGTAGAGGAGGGCCTTGGTGGGGATGGAGTTGCTGGAGGAATCGAGCTGCCAGACGATCTTGGGGGCCTTGCCGGGGACGGACGGGGTGACCTCGATGACACGGACCTGGGTGAGCCGGTATTCGCCGTCGAGGGCGAAGACCACCGGATAGAGGCCCTCGAATCGTCCGGCGGTGGCCTCGGCGGCGCGGGCGGCGGCGCGTTCCTCGGCGAGGCCCTTCAGGCGGGCGCGTTCCTCGGTGCGTCGGGCAGCAAGGGCCGCGCGCGCTTCCTTGGGGGAGGGGCGGTTGGTGGATGGGCCGGGGGCGACCTCCTTGCGGGGCGCGGCGCCGGCATCCACGACGGCGGGCGCCGGGACGGCCTTGGGCGGCCCCTTGGCGGGCGCGGGTTCGTTGGAGTTGACGGGGCGCCTGGCGGACGCGGCGGCCCGTTCCTCGCGTTCCCGGCGCAGGTCGGACGGGTTGGCGGCGCGTTCGCGGAACATCTGGCGCGGGGCCATGTCGCGGACCTGGGCCTGGATCTGGATGGGGTCGGGATGGAGCCATTCGGTGTAGAAGAGCACGTAGCACGTGCCCAGCACCCACGCGGCGGCCAGCATGGCCCATGTTCGTCCCTTCATGGCGAGTCAGGTTGGGTTCAGGGGGTTTCCAGGCCGAGCTGGCGCGCCTCCTCGGTGACGGCCCACAGGTTGAGCGGCGCAAGGGACCGGCCGAACCTCAGGAAGCGGACGGAGCCGTCGGCCATGGTGTAGTCCGAGCCTCCGCCGCGCCCGCTCTTGGCCGAGTTGGCATGGCGGTTCTGGTTGAGCTGCAGGATGTCGTCGAACTGGTCGAAATCCATGTGGAAATGCCCCGAGTCCTGCTCCTTCTCGCCGAGCAGGATGGTCTCGGTGGGCTCGCGCACGTCGTTTTCGCGGACGGTCTTGTCGCCGGCGCCGAGCACGCGGAAGAAGGTCCACTCCTCCTTGGAAAGGCGGAGCTTGTAGAGGTCGTTCCAGCCATTGATGAGGTAGGTGCGCTGGACGAAGTCGGCGGGATGCGTGTTGCTGCTGACGAGGGAGGAGCCACCGCCGATTTTCTGGCGGGGCGGGTCCGCCGGGCAACGGAGGACGCGGAAGTCCTTGTAGTAGGGGAGCGTGGCGGTGGGCCAGCGGTTGGTGACGACCCGGGACGGGTACTTCTCGTTGTTGTCGTCCGCGTACATGCGGATGGCGAGGCCGAGCTGGCGTTGGTTGTTGACGCAGGCAATGCGGCGGGCGGCGTCCTTGGCGCGGGCGAGCGCCGGGAGGAGCATGCCCGCAAGGATGGCGATGATGGCGATGACGACGAGGAGCTCGATCAGCGTGAAGGCACGGGCGCCTTGATGACGTCCCGGATGCACCTGTTGCCGCGCCGACTGCATGTCCCTCCAGACCCAACCCATGGCCCCAAGGTTACCCGGGAAGCCGGAATGGCCAGCGGGCAACGCATGTCCGGACGGCGGGCTCGCGTTTGCATCCACGACGTCCCATGATGGTGGACCATGAGCGCGTTCACGGGAACCATGGCGCGATGGATGACCCTCGCGTGTCTTGCAACGGGACCCCTTCGCATGGCGGCGGTCATCCCGTTCGGCACCGGCCAGCCCGAGAAGTACCTTCACGCCCCGGCCGGCCTCGGGGGCGGCGGATGGGATTGGACGGGCGCATTCGGCGTGTTCACGGGCGTGCCGGTCGGCCCGTCCTCGTTCATCACGGCGGCCCACATCGGACAGTCCGTCGGGCAAACGTTCACATGGCGGGGACAAACCTTCCGCGCGGTCTCGTTCGAGACGGATTCCCAGTCCGACCTCCAGCTCTGGCACGTGTGCGGGGAGTTTCCCGGCTTTGCGCGAAGGGTGACGTCGGACCTCGGGCGGGACGAGGGCATCGTCGTGATCGGGCGCGGGACGGCACGGGGAGCCGAGATCATGGTGGACCGCGGCAACGGGCCGGAGCTCGGCGGTTGGACATGGGGCGTGAACAACGGCGCCCAACGCTGGGGCACGAACACCGTGGATGCGGTGGCGGACGGCCTCGCCATCGGGCTCTACGGGCCGGTGGTGACGTTCGACTTCGACGGGGACGCGGGCGACGACGAATGCACGGTCTCGGTGGGGGACTCCGGCGGGCCGGTCTGGGTCCAGCGTTCCGGCCAGTGGCAACTCGCGGCCATCAACTTCGCCACGGACAGCGAGTATCGAACCGACCCCGAGTCCCCGACGCAGCAGGGCGCCATCTTTGATTTTCGAGGCCTCTACCGCCAAGCAAGCCCGGGCTCCTGGGACATCGAGCCGGCCAACGGGGACGGCCCGGCGCCCGCCGTGAGCTTCTCGACCCGGGTTTGGCCAAGGCGGCAGTGGATTGACTCCGTCATCCAACGCGCGCCCGGCCCGGCCAGCCTCATGGTCTCGACGAACCTTGCCTCGGGCTTCGGCCCGGCCAGCGGCGCCCCCCATGATCCCGTGCGCCGCGAGTTTCGGGTCCCCATGAATCCCTCGGCGTCGTTCTTCAGGGTGACCGGCCCGGCCGGGCCGCAACTTCGCGACATCCGTGTCGAGGGCTCAAGGGTGGTCATCCGGTACGACTAGCCTTCGTGTCCCGCAAATGGCTGGTGTTTCGCCACGGGGGATCTTCGTGTCCAACGAGGCGCAAGCGACGACGTGGGACGCGAAAGGATCCGTGGCCCCTCGGTTGCTCCATGAAGGCCACGGGGCTCCGTGGTTCGCCCGTCACGGACCGCTGCGGGTAGGCTCCGTCGTCACGCGTCGCCCCATGGCTTTCGTGGAGCAACCCCACGCCATGGGTTGTTGAGACACGACACGAGCTCGCCGCGCGAGCCGCAGCGCGTTGCCCACCACGACCAGGTCGCTCAGGCCCATCGCGGCGGCACAGACGGCCGGGCTGACCATGCCCGCCGCCGCAAGGGGAACCGCCGCCGCGTTGTAGAAGAACGCCCAGAACAGGTTCTGCCGGATGGTGCGCAACGTCGCCCCGGCCATGTCCACGGCCTCCTCCACGGCTCCCAGCCGATCCCCCAGCAAGACGATGCCCGCCGCCTCGCGCGCCACGTCCGTCGCCCGCGAAACCGCAATTCCAAGGTCCGCCGCCGCCAACGCAGGCCCGTCGTTGTTGCCATCGCCCACGAACGCCACCACCCGGCACGCACGCCTCGCGGACTCGATGCATGCCACCTTGCCCTCGGGCCGGACCCCCGCCCGGACCTCGCCGGGATCCATGCCGGCCTCACGCCCGACCGCGAGGGCCACCTCCTCACGGTCCCCCGAGACCATGCCCACGCGCAGGCCGCGCGCGCGAAGCTTCAGGACAAGCGCCCGGGCGTCCGGACGCAGCACGTCGCGCAGGCCAAACGCCGCCACCACCTCCGTGTCCATCGCCAGCAGCACCGGCGTGGCTCCCTCCTCCAGCAGCCTCGTGACGATCCCCGCGACGCCCGGGTCCATGACCACGCTGGCCTCGCGAAGCCATGCGGCCGAACCCAGCCTCCACACGTGTCCCGCCCCACGCCCCTGCACGCCCATCCCAGCCTCCTCGCGCCAGTCCTCCAACGACACCCGGGCGGAATCCAGCCCGGCCAACGCCATGGCAAGCGGGTGCGCGGAAGCCGAGGCCATGGACGCCGCCCAGGCCTCGGCAGGCGCGCCCGCGATGGGTCCCCCGCGCAAGACTTCGCGCCGGACCACCACGGGGCGTCCTTCCGTCAACGTCCCGGTCTTGTCGAGCAAGACCGTGTCCACGCGCCCGCACGTCTCCAGCGCGGCGGCGTCCCGGACAAGGATTCCCCGGCGCGCGGCCGCGTTCACCCCGGCCATCAACGCCACGGGGGTCGCCAACCCCATGGCGCAAGGGCATGCCACCACAAGGACCGCGCACCCCACATACACGCCGGTCGCCCATGGCGTGCCCGGCAGGTGCGCCGTCCACAACGCGCGAGAGATCACCCCGTGCCATTCCGCCATCCACGACGGCGCAAGGCCCCACGCCAGCGCCGATGCCAGCGCCACCACAACCACCACGGGCACGAAGACCGCGCTGGTCCGGTCCGCCAGCCGTTGCACCGAGGCGCGCGTGGACTGCGCCCGGCGCACGATGTCCGTGATTCGCGCCAGCGCGGTTTCCTCGCCCACCGACTCGGCGCGGACGACAAGCCTTCCATCAACGTTGGTGGTTCCCGTGCAAAGCATGTCGCCAACCCCTCGAAGAACCGGGGCCGACTCGCCCGTGAGCAGCGACTCGTCCAAGGAGCCCCGCCCCTCCACGATGCGGGCGTCCACCGGCACCCGATCCCCCGGCTTCAACAGCAGGCGGTCCCCGGGCGCCACGAGGTCCACGGGCACCTCGTCCTCGCGTCCGTCGGCGGCAAGCCTCCGAGCGCGCTGGGGCGCGAGGGTCATCAGCGCCTTCAACGCCGTGCCGGCCCGCTCGGACATGCGACGTTCGAGATGGTGCCCGGTGCCCACCAGCGCGAGCAGCGAAACCACCTCCGTGAAGAACAGGTGACCGTGCCAGCCGAGCATCAAGGCTGGCACGCTGTACCCCAGCGCCGCCGTCATCCCAAGGCTCACCAGCGTGTCCATGTTGGCCCCGCCTGCCTTCAACTGGGCCCATGCGCCCCGGACAAACGGTCGTCCCAGCACCCACGCCACCATTCCTGCCACCACCGCAGCGAACCCCTGGAACCCGCGGTTCATGCCGAGGCCAAGGACCCAGTCCCCGGTCCCCAGCACGGCCATGGCCGGCAACCCCACCGTCACCGCAGCATCCCACCTCGGCGCCCCGCCGTCCGCCGGCCCCGTCCCAGCCCCCGCATCCCCTCGCCACGGCCGTGCCGGGTAGCCCGCCGCCTTCAAGGCGCGAACCAACGACTCGCCCGCACCCGCCTCGCCCGCCTTCCATGTCACGCTGGCCGAGCCCTCGCCGAGCCGGACATCCACCCGCGCCACGCCCGGGATCGCCGCGAGCGCGTCCGTCACCCGGCGCGCGCAGTTCCCGCAGGTCATTCCCTCCACCCGGAGCCGCGAAACCATGCCGCCATGCCTGGAAACCCGCGAGGACGGCGTCCCGAACTGGATCCGTGTTCCTTCCATGAAGCCACCGTGCCGCATCGGTTGCCGTCCCGCGAGCATGGAGGGCCGGGCCGCTCGCTCCTTGCGCGGCTTCGCTCACGCAAACCCAGCGCCATGCCCGGGCGGGCGGGTCGCGCCTTTCGGCACACGGAGCAGCCCAACGCTATCCCCCCAGCTCCCCCGCGATCCATCGGCAGTTGACCACCTTCTCCACCACGTCCAGCGGGACGTAGAAGTACTGGTTGGACGCCTCGAACCCAATGCGGGCGTCGGCCGATTGCAGGGCATGCAAGCGAACCGCTCGCGCGGCCTCCTCGTCCGCGATGGCGCGCAGGGTGGCCCGGTCGCCGGCCCTCCTCGCCACGACGAACCGCGACTGCGCCGCCACGCTCCCGAAGTGCAACGCCGCCACCTCCGCGAAACGCATCTCCTCCATCAACAGGGCCGACGGCGCCGCCACGGCGGCACGCAATCCTTCCAGAGCCTTCACAAATCCCCGGGCCACCCCCTCCAACTGCCCCACGAACACCCCGGGCGGATACACCGAGCGCCACCCGTCAAGGTCGTCGTACGGAATCCCCACCATCGTCGCCGCATACCCGGTCGGCGTCGGCCATAGCGGGTTGGCCGGGCCCGTCTGCAACGGCGCAAGGTACACCGTGCCGCCGCTGTACGGGAACTCCCGGAACGCCGCGCTCAGCTCGCGCCAGAACGTCGCGACGGCGGGTCCGGCGGACCTTCCGTGCCTGCGAACGGCCAACGATTCGAGGTCGCCCCCGCGCGAGACCTCGTCCACGGCAAGGATGTTGGGGGAAGGATGGCCGCCGAGCGTCCACCCCAGCATGTAGTCCTGGATGCCCGCCTCCCTCAGCGCCTTCAGGTGTCGCACCACGTTCTCCACGACGGGCAGGTAGGGCGCGGCCGCGAACTCCCACGTGACGCCGAGTTGCAGCTTGGCCGCCACGCGACGCCCGGCCGCCATGGCATGCGCCCAATGCCGCAGCGCGCGCGGGCCCGGCCGGTCGATGCTCAGGCAGTACTCGCCCACGGCCGACCTCACGCCGCCGCGCTCGATCGGCAACGACCACTCGCTCACGCTCATCGTCGTCACCGTCGGCGGAAGCAGATCGACGACGTCCGTCGCCCACGCCTCCGGCCAACCCCAGTCCCATGCCAGCAACCGTTGCCTTCCACCCGCCGCCTCGATCCCCTGCTGGAACGTCGCGTTGACCTCCGCGATCACCTCCGCCGGCGTGCGCTTCGAGCAGCGACGGCACGTTCCTCCCTTCCCGTGCGACCAGCAGTTCGTCTGGTTCTCGGAGGCCGTGATCGTGAAGAACCCGCCCAGCCCCGGCACCGCCCGACACAAGCCCGCCACCGCGTCGCGCAACGCGTCCCGCACCGCCACGTTGCTTGTGCACACCGCCCGGAACTCGCCGTCCTCAACCCCCTTCCACTCCGGATGCGCCCCGAACGCGGCCGCGTTGGCGGGCAACGCGCGGGGCTCGTTCAGGTACAGGAACACCCGGATGCCATGTCGCGCGGCCCGGCGCACCAAGGACGCGAGCCCTTCCCTGCGCCGCTCGATCCCCGCCTGCGGATCCCATGGCAGGGACGACAACCGCGACAACATCCCCTGGAGCCAGACCGCGTTCACGCCGGCCTCCGCAAGGCGACCCAGGTAACCGTCGGGATAGGGGTCGAGCCCGGGGTTCGAGAAGGGATCGCCATACAACGCGAAGTGCGAGTACCCCAGCCGCAACGAATCGTCGCTGCCCTTCCCCGGAGACGATCCGCTCCTCGCGCCGTGCCCGGCCTCCCCGCGCGACAACCTCCGGACAAAGCCAAACAGCGGGTCCTTCCCGTGGAGATTGCCGTCTGGAAAGGCCTCCTTCACCACGCGCGCGATCTCGGCGGCGCGGGCCGTCTCGGCCGGGCCGGGCTCGTGCCATGAGAGCCGGTCCGCCCGGGGCTTCAGCGAGCCCACCTTCACGTAGAAGAAATCATCCTCGCGCAACGTGTACGCGAGGTCCTCCGCGTTCATGCCCACGAGGACAAGCAATTGCCCGTACGGCAGCAGGTGCCAGTTCCGGCGCAGGACGGTCAACACCGCCCGGGGCCGGTCCTCGGGCCGGATCGTGCGCGCCCGGCCGAGGCCCATGCTGCGCGCGACGCGGGCGACGTCGCCCGTGCGCGCCCCGAGCACGCGGCCCATGCGCGCGGGCTCGACGAGGCCCCAGTTGCGCCAGATGAAGGCGTGCATCCGGCTCGGGAACCACGGGGTGGCGAGCGCCACGGGCGCGGCCCCCGAGGGAAGGGACTCAACGCCGTTCTCCGCGGACGCGAGCCGCGCCAGCAACGGCCCCGCCCAACCGAGGCCTGCGACCGCAAACGAGGCATTCCGGAGGAACACGCGACGACATGGCATGCCCCAGCCTTGGCCGCGCCCTCCCCCGGCGTCGAGCGCAGGGACGGATGCCACGCCTCAGCCGTCGGCACCGATACTAATTTCGATGGTTCCTGCCGGTTCGAAATGCACGGGTGATGGGTGCCTTCGGTCCATCCTCTTGTTCCATCGACGCCAGTCCTTCTTCCTTCTTCTGGCACCCAACGTGAGTGCGCAGGTGAGGTGCCGTAAGGCATTCAAACAGGACTGGCACGACCTCCCGAGGGCGCCCCTCAGCCCTCCCGCCCCATGTGCATTTCAGCCCGTTGGGTTTCGGTGCATTCCGCGTCCGCGCCGACATCGATCCCCAAGCAGGCGGGTGGCGGCAAGCGGCGTGCCAACACGCGAGGGTAGCCGATGGGCGACCGCGGCATGGGCGCGGATGCGGCCATCTTCGTCCTTTTGCCGGGGCAAGGTTCGGGCACAGCATCGGCCTGTTCGACACCATGAATCCCTACGTGAACTTCGTGGCCCGCCACGCGGCCATGCTGAAGGAGGGCAAGGGACTGCCCCTCGGCGGCTTTCCCTTGCCATCGAGGCCCGGCCCGGAATCGGGCGCTCCCGTCGCCATGATCTTTTCGCCGCATCCCGACGACGAGTGCATCGTGGGCGGGTTGCCGCTGCGGTTGCAGGAGGAGAAGGGATGGCGGGTGGTGAACGTGGCGGTGACGCAGGGCAGCAACCGGGAGCGGCAGGAGGCGCGGCTGGTGGAGCTGCGCGGGGCGTGCGAGTACCTCGGCTTCGGGCTGGAGACGATCGGGGAGCGCGGCCTTGAGAAGGTCACGCCGCAGGCCCGGGCGAGCGACCCGGCAGGCTGGGCCGCGAAGGTCGGGGCCATCGCGGACGTGTTGCGTCGGCATGCCCCGCGCATGGTGTTGCTGCCGCACGCGCAGGACTGGAACGGGTCGCACATCGGCGTGCATTGGCTCGTGATGGACGCGCTGGCGGGCATGGGTGCTGGCTTCGAGACGTTGCTGCTGGAGACGGAGTTTTGGGGGCAGAACTACCAGCCAAACCTGCTGGTCGAGATTCCGGAGCCCACGCTGGTGCAGCTCATCACGGCGCTGACGTTCCATGTCGGCGAGGTACGGAGGAACCCGTATCACCTCACGCTGCCGGCATGGATGACGAACAGCGTCCGGTTGGGCGGGGAGACGGTCGGGGGGCAGGGGAAGGCGCCGCCGGACTTTCCGTTTGGAACCGTGTACCGGCTTCGCCGGTGGTCGGGCGGGGCCGTGTCCGGGGTGTTTGCGGGCGGGCGGGTCGTCCGTGCGGACGACGACGTGGAGGCGGCGTTGCGGGGTTGAATGACAGCCGTGGACGCAGTCGTGCCAACGTTGGCCCATGGCGGGCCATGGGTGCTGGCGATGGGCTGGCACGACTTGCTGTTCGCGCATTGGAGGGTTCCATGGGAGGTCGTGCGGGGACAAATCCCGGCGGTCCTCGAGATCGACGAGTTCGAGGGCGAGGCATGGCTGGGCGTGGTGCCGTTTCGGATGAGCGGGGTGCGGCCGCGGTTCGCGCCGTCGATGCCGGGCCTGTCATGGTTCCCGGAGCTGAACCTGAGGACGTATGTGCGGCACGAGGGAAGGGCTGGGGTGTGGTTCTTCAGCCTTGATGCCGCGAGCCGCGTGGCCGTGCGGATCGCACGCGCCACGTTTCACCTGCCGTACTTCGACGCCCGGATGTCGTGCCGGCAGGCCGACGGGGGAGGTGTCGAGTACGAGAGTGTTCGCATCCATCGGGGCGCGCCCGGGGCCGTGTTCAAGGGCTCGTACCGGCCGAGGGGTCCGACGTGTGCGAGTCGTCCGGGGTCGCTCGCCCATTGGTTGACCGAACGATACTGCCTGTATTCGGAGGACGAGGCCGGGCGGGTGTACCGGGGCGACGTGGCGCACGGACCGTGGCCATTGCAGGAGGCGGAGGCATCCTTGGAGAGGTGCGACATGACGCGTCTTCTGGACTGGGAATTGCCGAAGGAACCGCCCCACCTGTTGTTTGCGCGGGACATCCACGTGAGGGCGAGCTGGCCCGTTCGCGTGGCGTGATCGAGCCGCGAGGACGGACGAGGGCTGCCGTTGACGCCCCACTTTCTCCTCGCCCGTCCCCGGCCGCTGCCGTTGACTCCGGGGCGCAGTTTTTCGACGAACATGAAGATCGTTCTCGCGTACTCGGGCGGCCTCGACACCTCGGTGCTGCTTTCATGGATCAAGGAAACCTACGGCGCCGAGGTGGTCGCGTTCTGCGCGAACATCGGGCAGGCGGAGGAGCTGAAGGGACTGGACAAGAAGGCGGCGCGGACGGGCGCGTCGAAAATCTACATCGACGACCTCCAGGAGGAGTTCGCGCGCGACTTCATCTTCCCCATGGTCCGCGCCGGCGCGATCTACGAGGGGCAATACCTCCTCGGCACCTCCATCG